>NZ_JBEPBI010000013.1:0-81031 GCF_040299045.1 Streptomyces sp. NPDC001027 | reverse complement strand
GCCTCCGCCACACAGCCAGGGACCAAACCCGCACCCTCGCCCATCTCGGCCTCACATGATCAAAAAGGACGAGGTCTGACTATGCCGAAGCCCTGACCTGAGGCCGTCTCGGACGGTGTCGTCGTAGCCCGCCCCGCCAGCGCGGCCTGACCAATCAGGTCATGAGGCCGGCGCTGGTCCTCACCTCCTGGAACACCACCGCCTTTCATGAGCGGGTCTCGTGCAGTGGAGCCGCTCCCCGGGCGGGGGCGGGATCTTGGATGCCGTCGAGCAGTTCCCCAAAAGTGATCTTTTCGTCCGTGGGGCCGTAGTCGAGGGCCTGGAGGAGGGTGCTCCATCGTTGCGGCTGGGTGCCGCAGAGGGCGAGCAGGTGGGGGATGGCGAGGTGGGGTTCGCTGCGGGTGAGGATCTCGTCTGCGGGCAGCTGGCGCAGGTGATCGAGGGTGCGGTGACGGGAGTCGAGGACGGCACGGTAGACGTCCCGGCGTGACCAGAACCCTTCGGATTCGGGGGCGTCGAGCCAGGACTGCAGCACGGTGGCCGGGTCGGGGTGGCGGTCGAGCTCCTCGTCAGTGAGCAGCCGCAGCACGGCTTCGTTGGTGTCGGCCGGGGCGAGGGCCGCCGCGGCCGTGTGCAGCCACTTGGGGACGTCGTTCTGGTGGCCGATCCAGGCGAGTTCGAGCGGGTGCAGCGTCGGGAGCGTGTCGGTGACCGCGGCCGGCGGGGTGTGCGGGTTGCCGGCGAGTGCGGCCAGTGCGGCGACCCGCCGGTGCTGGTAGTTGTGCTCCAGGAGGCGGACCGGACTGAGCAGGTCGGTGTCGGCGATGATGCGGGCGAGGCGGGGGCTGGGCGGGGTGGCGACGACGGCGGGTTGTTCCAGCGTGGCCAGCAGGGCGCAGGCCTTGGCCAGGTGCGTGGGGTTGGTGCTGAGCAGGGCCAGGTCCTCGGCGATGGCGATGGCCCGGTGCTTGTGGTCGTCGTTGCGGGGTGAGGTGAGCAGGCGGCCGCGGCGGACGCATTCGTCGGCGGCCGCCTGCAACTGGGCGGCTGCGATGTCGGTGAGGCGGGGGTTGTAGCGGACCCGGTTGGCGATGTGGTGGAGCCGGTGGCGGGCGTTCACGATCGGCTTGGGCAGGCCGGCCATCTCCGGCAGGCACAGGGCGGGCAGGCAGGCCCGCAGCAGGGCGGTGTCGAGCGCCGGCTCTGGCTCGGGCTGTTCGGCCGGGCCGTCGTCCATGTCTGCGGTGAGGGAGGAGCTGCTGGACGCCATCATGCGGCTGCGGCGCGTCTCCACCTCGGCCTGGTCCAGCAGGAGGTGCTGGACGGCTGTGCCGAGGGCGGGGTGTTCGACCAGGTCGTGCCAGCGGTCGGGGCAGGTCGCGAGGATGCGCCAGGGAGCGCCTTCGCCGAATTCGTGGGGCAGGCCCCGGTCGACACGTTGCGCGAACTGCCATTCCTCGTGTTGCGGGTCCTTCAGGAGCCGGGCGAGCGGGGTGAGGGCGTGCTCCAGGACCGCGTCGAAGAGCGCCGGGGGGATAGGAGGGGCCGGTTCGGCGTCCGGCCGATACCGGTGGCGGTTGGGGTCCCAGTCGGTGACGACGTCCTCGAGGTCGGTATCGTGCATGCCGGGCAGCAGGCCGATCGCGGCGTCGACCTGGTCGGGGTGGCGGGCCAGGCCGATGACCAGGCCCGGCGTCGGGCGGTGGGTGCGCAGGATCGTCGGCAGGTCGCCGGCCACGACGACGCCCTGGCCGGCGAGTTCGTCGAGCTGCTTGTCGTCGGCCTGCTGAAGGAGCTGGCGGCGCAGTCCGGGGCGGGTGACGCGGCTGAGCAGGACGGGCAGTGCGTCCGCGAGGGCCTTGGCACGGCGTTCCTCGCCGCGGCTGTCGACGCCGTAGGGGGCGAGGGAGGTCGAGCACAGCGCCTCGACCACCGTGGGGAGCGCCTCGTCCGGCAGCGCCTCGTTCACGGCGAGCTGCTGCCACAGCCAGTACGTCCCGGCGTTCACCATGCTCTTCGGCCCTCCCAGGCTGCGCGACCCTGTGTGACCGTCTGGTCACTGCATAGCTGGGGGTGACGCTACGCGGCGACGGCCGCCCACCGGCCCCGAACGGTGAATTGCGCCGTCAGATCGCTCAGGGGCGTAGGTGAAGGGACCCGGCTGGTCCGCTTTCGCGAGACCAGCCGGGCCGACCATCAGACGAGGCCGAGCACGGCCAGCGTCGTGAGCCCGAGCGTCATGGAAACAGCGAAGGCGCCTCCTGCGGACAGGACGGCTTCGGCCGGGGAGACTCCGGTGGTGTAGGTGAGGATTCCAGCGCCGGTGGCCACGATTATCGAGACCAGGGCGCAGATCACGACCAGCAGCACTTTGACGCCGAACGACGGGTTGAACTTCAACGGTCCGGATGACCTTTCCGGTGGCCGGACCTGGGGCACACGGCTCTCAGCCCGACCACCACGTTGCCTACGTGGGGTCTTGCTGAGGCCGTGCCGACGTTCACTGGTCTCGATGCCTTGCCAGGGCCGCTCTATGGCTGTTCATCCCGGTGAGCTCGGAAGCAGGAGGTCGTGGGCTCAACAATCGGGCTCTCGCGGCATCAGCCACGAGCCCTGCAACGGGCCACTCAGACAGCGCAATAAGGCTCAAGCCCTCTTCGGGGCGCCTTGTTGTCGGCCGACCCGGGACACGTCGGCATCCCAGGCTCGCGCATGTCGCACGCGCCCCGCACTCTAGTGGAAGAACAGCGCACCAACGCCCGCGACACGCACACGTGTTCAGGCCGACGGCTGGCTGTCGGGGTGGGCTGGGCCAGCTGCCTGGTGCGTGGTGTCCAGGTGGGCCTGGGGCCGCGCGCTTACTGGTGGCGCCAGTGGTGGTGGACCTGCTGCACGTCGGCTTCCAGGACGTCACGCAGTTCGTCGTCGTCTGCGGGAACTTCCAGTCCCAGCGCGGCAGCGACCTCGCGGTAGGACGCCGCCATGCCGGGATCACCTGCGGCGACCAGGCTCGACAGCAGAGGCTGGTCTTTCGGCGTCTCCTGGTCGACGAGGGTGAGGACGGTGATGCGTTCGGCAGCGGTCATGCGGGGCAGTGCCGAGCCGAGCTGGCTTTGCAGCCTGCTCCAGCTGGTGGCCGTCTGCTCACGGGCGGCCTTCTTCAGCGCCCCGCGCACGGCGGTGGCGGCGGAGCGCAGGTGGTCCGGGGCCAGGGCATGGCGCTCGAAGGGCGTACGGGCGGGTTCCGGCTGGGTCGGGTGGTCGATCCAGGCTTGGGCCTTGCGGCGTTCGCTCGGCAGAAGCTTGTCCCCGGCGGTATTCAGCGCCGCGGCGAGGTCCCTTCCCATCTGCTGCATTTCGGCGTCGGAGAGAGGCACGGGCTGGGTGAGGCGCTGCAGGATGTTCCTCGCCTGGCGGACCGCCGCGCGACGGGCCTGCCGCTCCTGGCGCGGCCCGTTCTTCGCCGGGCGGGTGCTTGTCTTCCCGGCAGGCGCTGCGGCAGCGGCGGGTGCGGGGAGCGGGCGGTTCGGCTTCTCGCGCTGTGGCCGGGCCGGTGCGGCAGCGCCGACGCCGCGGCGCAGGCGCAGCAGCACGTCGGAGGCCTGCCGCATGAGTTCGTTCTCCTGGGCGGTAGCTCCCTGCCGGGTGGCTGCTTCGAGCCGGTCCAGGCAGCGTTGCAGTGGCGTCACGCTTGCGCGGCCGGTCAGGGCCTCGCGCAGCGCTTTCACCAGCTCGGTGCGGTCCTCAGGCGTGTCCGGTACTGCCGTGGCCGACGTGGACGCGGTGGGAGGCTTCGCGGTGAGGTCGCGTGCGTGCGTACCGATCGGCACGGTGTGGGTGCGTCGGCGCCGGATCTCCGTGGCTGCCCGAGTGGACAGCCCCTCGGGCGCGAGCTGCACGTTGTCTGCGGTGAAGTCGTACCAGTCGACCGCGCCGTCGCTGCTCTGGGTGCCGAACTGCACTTTGCGGTGCGCCCCTTCGGACACACAGCGCACCCGGTGCACGTAGCCCTGCTCGCGCAGAAGGCGCGGCTCCGGCTCGATGCCCGGGCCGAACACCGTGCTGGCGTCGAACTCGCCGGGCACCAGCAGCGCGGAGGGGTCGAGGATGAAGCGCAAGGGCTTGTGTCCGCTGGGCTCTGCGGTGATCTGGGCGCCCAGCCTGACTTCTCCGGCCGGGTCGCGCAGGATGCGGGTGTCGCCGCTGAGGCCGTGACGGGCCATCCAGTCAGCCACGGCGGCCTTGACGTAGAGGTGGTCGGCGCTGCCTGATCCGGAGGACCTCGTACTTGTCCTGCGGCATGGGGAGTCGGGGGCATCGGGGTCTGGAACGTGCGCGAAGTGGCAGATCTTGTCCGTGCAGAGCCTGGTCGTCAGCCGGCCTCCGCAGCCGCCCAGCCACACCCCGCACCAGAAGGTGCGGCCCACGTGGCCCCGGCGGAACAACTCGAGATCGACCGCGTCGGTGGGAAGTTCGACGGGATCTTCGGAGTCGGCGTTGTCGAGCACCGCTGTCTGCACACGGCGTGAATCCCTGACCATCATGCCTCCGGCTCAGAACCGTCATAGCCCCAAGGCGAGAGTACGGGTGGCCACTGACAACGGCCCGGGCCAGCGTTCCACTCCCGGGCGGGAGCCCAAGGGCGTTGATGGATCACCCGCCTTCCTGCGTGAGCAGGGGCGTCGGATCACCCGCTCCGGCCGGATGCACCTCCAGGCCGCGGTCGGCATTCAGCACCGGACGACGGCCCGGGTAGGTACGCCGCGCCGTCTCCAGGTCACGTTCGTCGAAGTCGCCGAAGAAGATGAGCACGCCGTGAAGAAGTTCCACCTTCTGCGCGCCGGTGGGCCACCGGCTGAGCAACGCTTCCACGGTCATCGGATCCGCCGCCGGCGGCAAATCAGGTCCAGGCATGAGCCGTCTTCCCTCGGTCGGTGAGCGAACCTGCCGCTACCGCACTTTTTCCGCTTGCTGCTGGTCGTGGTGCTGGACAGCGCGCGGTGGAAAAGCTCGGGCCATCCAGTCCTGCGATGCTCCCACCTGACGCAGCGTCTCGATCTGCTGGTCGTAGTCGCGTCCTTCGGGGCTGGCGTGGACGCGGAGATAGATGCGGTCGTCTTCGTCGTGGCTGTCGAAGTAGAAGGCGCAGGTGTGGCCCCACTGGTAGGGGGCGTCCGGTCCGGCGCAGTGGCAGAACCGGTGGGCCAGTGCATGGGCAGGCCCCAGCGCGGGTGACACAGCCTCTGCAAGAGCTGGTCGTGCCACAGAGCCCGAGGGTGGGCGGTGCGGGCGTCGATCTTCCAGCTGTCGCCGTCGTCCCAGCACTGGACACGGTAGAACGCGGTGACGGTGTGGAAGAGCGCGATACGTCGGAGCAGAGCGCTGCCCACCGCAGCCCGTCTGGCTCGCGAGCGTTCCGTCAGGGGGTAGGCGTTGAGGTAGTGGGATTCCACGGGCTCGATGTGCGGGGTCGTCCACAGCGGCCGCAGCCCGTTGTCTTCGTACCAGTGCCGGTGCCGGCGTTCGATGTCGGCCCAGCCCTCTGCCAGCCCGCGGGGCAGAACGAGCACGATTTTTGCCGCTTGCCTGGGGTCCTTCACCGTGTGCAGGTGCAGTTGTCGGCCGCCGGCCTCGATGCCGCTCACCCGCAGGCCAGGGATGCCCAGCACATCGTCCCCGCTGCCCGGTGCGGGAGTCGCGGGCAGCAGACGACTCAGACAGTGCTCGGGGAAGGAGTACCGCTCTTCGCTCATGTAGGGGTCGAGGTGCAGGGTGAGGGACGTGGCGGCGCTGGTCAGTGAGGCGATGCCGAAGGGGTGCGCGCACAGACTCGGGGAGGTGCCCAGCTGCTCGAGGACGCGGCTCTCCAGCCGCGCCTGCGCCGGCGACGCCGCAGGCGCCGGGTGGCTGGTTCGAAGGCCGGCGCGGCGGGACTGCCCAGTGCACTCGGTCCAGTAGCGGAGCTTGCGGGACTCCCACGAGGAGCGGTTGCTCACGACAGTGCCTTCCTGACGCGCCTCGGCCCGATCCCGGCACGCCGGCGAACACTGACGAGCTGCTGGGTGTGATCACGGTGGTGCAGGCCGGTGCAATGCCACGCTCCTTGCATTCCGGTACGCCGGATCGGGCGGCGGTCGGAACGTGGCCCGCCTCGGGCCAGTTCTGACCAGCATCCAGCACAACCACGGCCAGGGACGGACGACACCGTCACCGGTTCACTCGGACGGGTCCTGAAGGTCAAGCCCCAAGGGGACAGGTGAGCGGGAGCACGCGTTCGGTCAGCTGCCCGGTGAGCTGGGCATCGGTGAGGGCGGCATTGGCGAGCCAGTCCGCTGCGGTCAGCTGGTCGACCAGGTGCTGCAGTTCGCCGGAAGCGACCGGGACCCAGGTGGTGAGAGTGTTCAGGGCGATGCCCTGGCCGCCGGGACCGAGGATCCCCGAGGCGTCGGTCTGGGTGGCCAGCGTCAGGGCGAGCAGCCGGGTGCTGGCGGCGGCTTTGGTCTTGCGGAGCTTCTTGTCCGAGATGACCTTCTGGGCCCAGCCGGAGAGCTTGGGCCGCATCTTCTTGCCGAAGGTGAACGGGCCTGCCTTGTCCTCGTGGGGCACCAGGGAGGGGACCGTGATCGGGGTGGGGTTTTCCGGCCGGGAGCCGAGCAGGTCCTCGGCGGTGCCGGGCAGGGTGAGCCAGCCGCAGCCGGTCAGCTTCTCGACCAGGCCCTCCGGATCGGTCAGGCCCAGAGCGGTGAGGTCCTGGCCGACGAGGTTGCCAGCGCCCGTGTGCACGGTACGAAGGGTCAGCATCAGCACCAGCAGCCGTGCCTCCGGGCCGGGCAGCGGGCTGTGGTCGGCCACGTACTCGAGGACAGAGCGCGCGTGGTCCCCCTGTGTCGGCACGGTCAGCAGGCGCGGCACGGCCGGCCCGTCGCTGTCTGCGATGCCGCCGGTGCGCTGCTGGTGCTGGAAGCGGGCAGCGGTGGCGGCCTGCTCGGCGCGCCGGGCCTCCAGCCGCAGGCTCATGATGCCGCTGACGTCCGCCCAGGTGGTGAAAGCCCGTGCCTTGCGCTCCTGGAGGTCGGCGAGGAGCGCCAGGTCAGGCTCGGTGCGCTGCTGATAGGCGCGGAAGAGGTCACCGAGTTCGATGAGTTCGTCTCGCAAGGCGAGGGGCCGCAGGTTGTGGGGGATGATCCGCTGGGCGATCTTTGCCTGTGGTGGGCGGCGCCGTGCAGGTACCGAACGGGAAGCCGGAGCCCCAGTCCTGGCGGCGGCCTGGTGGTCGGAGAACTGCGGCGCACCCGCGCTTGCGCCCGTGGCTGCGGGGACCAGGCGGTCGGTGGTCTGTGGCTCGGGCACCTTGGAGGTGGCCGCGGTCTTGGCTCCGGGGGTGGCGGCCGCGCACCGCGAGCAGCACTCCATGGCGTGCCACCAGCGTCCTTCCCGGTCGGTGATCACGGCCAGGACGACCGGCCCGCCGCACCGCCAGGGTTCGGAACGCGCGTGCCGGTCGGTGTCCGGCAGGTGTGTGTGGCAGCCGGCGGCCCTGCACGCGCAATACGCCCCGGCCCTGGGTGCGGGGGCGGCGCGCAGGTGGGCCTTGAGGTGGGCGACCGCGGCCATACGGCCGACGGCCGCGGACGGAAGACGCTGCTCGGCACAGGCGGGGCGGCTGCACGAGATGCGTACCGCCGCACTGCCCCTGCCGGCGGCGTCCAGACGTACCGTCCAGCGGCGTCCCGGCACCCTTTCGTCCAGCTCGCTCACCGCGGCCTGCGTCATCCCGGTCTTCCTCCCGTCCTGTGTCTGCGATGCTTGCCGCCGCTTCCCGCCGTGCCGGGCGGTGTGTGCGGGCGGCGAGGCCACCGTATGCGGCACAGGGGCGAAGGCTGGTGAACTCGCCCCGTTCAGACCTTTCCGGGAGTCCTCACCGGCCGGTGAGGGCTTCTCGTCGTGTGCCGCCGCGCTCATGGGGCGTCAACCACAACGCCGCCAGCACCGCCCGTTTCGGTGGTCTCCGACCTGATGACGGCAGCGGCGGCCAAGCTCATCGCCACACTCGCGATCGTGCCCCATGCTCATCTCCCCTCCGCCGACTCCCCTGACGGGTCAGGCCCGACGGCGGCTGGCAAGGGGAGAGTCAGGTTCCCGCTCGTACGGTGGGTGCTCGCCCCGCGCACGACGTGGCAGGCGCGGCGCCTGGCCGCCGACTTCGGCGAGGGAATAGACGCGAAGACCGCGTGGGTGATGGCTCGCCTCGCCCGCCACCCGGATGAGCACGGCTACGCCATGGCCCACCTGGACGACGAACATCGCACTCCGGACTGAACGGAGCGCCGTTCAGACATCGGCATGAGGAGAGGCCAGCAGCGGCGGTGCGGCTGGATCACCCCGCTGGCGTTGCCGTGCCGCAGGTCAGGGATGCGGAATGAGCTCTGGCATGGAGGATGCGGCGGTGCGCGGCCACATCACCGCGTCGGGGACCCGGCTGTGGCCGGCGTGACCATGTTCGGCACGGTGGGCGGCGCGGACGCGGTCCAGGAGGGCCGTCAGTGCAGGCGGCTCGAAGGTCGCTCGGTGGCCTTCGGTGAGTTCGTGGATCAGGGCACTGAGCCCGGCGCAGCCGAAGGTGCGGTGGGCGTAGTCGATCGCGGCGAGTAGCAGGGCCTGGCAGGCAGTCATGTTGGCGGCGGCCACGGTGCTCAGAGCCCGGCGGGTGAGGTCGTCGTCGTCCAGGGTGAGGCGGCCGCAGTCACAGAACCCCATGCGCTGGGCAAGGGCGAGAGATTCCTCCTGGGGGAGAAGGTCGGCGATGGCGTCGACGGCCACGAGACCGAAGTCGATCGCGACCTGGTAGGCGTGATGACACACGGTCGGGTCGGCGGCGAACTCGCCGGTCAGGGGAGCGTGGGGGCGGGTGACAGCTGGCGGCCGCGGCGTGCGGCGGCGGGGGCGTGAGGACGGCATACCGTGTTCAACAGGCCCGCCACGCGGACGGACACCGCCGCTTCCCCGCTTAGCCCACCGCGCACGTCCCGCCTGTCTCGTTGAGCAGGGCAACTTCGACACACAGGTGGGCATGATGGGGAAGAGAGCGCAGCAGAAGCGGGCGGCCAAGCACGCGAAGCAGGCCAAGCAGCGCAAGGCTGCGGCGTCACGGTCTGCCGCCACGTTCGCGGCCGTGGCGGCCGGCCTGCCCCAGGTGACGTCGATGGACGACATCCTCTTCGGGCCCATGGCCACGCCGTGGGGCGACTTCATCGACAGCTACACGACGGTCGACGAGGCCGTCGCGGCGGCGGAGAAGGCCGGCGGGGTTCTGTCGTGCTTCTCCTTCGACGATTCCGGCGAGTACGAACGGACCCTGTGCCAAGACGCGGACGGCTGGCGGTACGAGGTGGCGCTGTACCCGCGGCAGGCCCTGCGGGAGCTGGTGAAAACGAGCTGGCTGGACGCCGACGACCAGGACCAGGCCGTACAGC
Organism: Streptomyces sp. NPDC001027; assembly: GCF_040299045.1. Taxonomy (NCBI): domain Bacteria; kingdom Bacillati; phylum Actinomycetota; class Actinomycetes; order Kitasatosporales; family Streptomycetaceae; genus Streptomyces; species Streptomyces sp. NPDC001027. The sequence goes on along the minus strand of NZ_JBEPBI010000013.1, from coordinate 71,558 downwards.
AGCTGCGCAACGCCCTGGCCGCGTACGTGCCCGAGACCCTGCGTCACCCCGGACTCAAGGTGGTGTGCCGGCCGTCGACCACCAGCGTGCCGCGCATCGGCTGGGCGCAGAGCGTGCCGGCATCCGGGATGCGGACCTGGGAGGACGTGGACCTGGCGGAGAACGAGATGGCGCTGTTCGACCTGGCGCCGCTCGCCGACGGCCCCGGAAACGGCCTGGACTTCACGCTGCCGGAGGAGACCTTCGCCCTGTTCCGCGCGCACGGCCTGTCCGCCCGCGCGTGCGCCGGCTGCGGTGCACCAGTGACCGACCGGCACCCGCACTGGCCGGGCGTGCTGGTCAGCGTGGAGAGCGAGTACGGACCGGTGTGCGGGCGCTCCCGACTGGGGGGTGAGTCCCTGCAGCGGGTCGGCCACGTCCTCGACGCAGCCCATGCCCGCCCGGCCGGGAAGCTCACCGGCAAGGAACAGAAAGTCCAGTGCCAGCACTGCGATGTGCACATCACCGAGCACCACCCGGACTGGCCCGGGGTGTGGACCGAGGCCAGCAAATACAACCGCCCGACCTGCGCCGTGACCGGATCCGGGGCCGACGACGCCACTGAGCACGACCTGATCGACTGCGTCTACCCGCACGTCCCCGTCGGTGCCGACAGCCCGGCCGCTGAGGCCATCATTGCCGCCAAGAAAGTCGGCTACTTCCTCCAGCCGCGCCTGCCGGCCTGGGCGCAGTAGCTTGATGAAGTCGTCGGCGGCCGTGGGCTGCCGGAAGACGTGAGGCCGGGTGGCCCGGGGCATCACCGGGAGCCCGGCTTGACGCGTGTAGGGGGTGCGGTCAGCGCACGCGTCCGAGGTGGATGACGGTGACGCGGATCTGCTGGTCGTTGATCTCGTACATCACGCGGTAGGTGCCGACGTGGATGCGCAGCAGGTCGGCGCTGCCGAACGCGCCGTCGGGGCGGGGGTTGTCGGCGAGGTGGTCGACGGCGGTGAACACCTGTCGTACCCCGTCGGGGTCGTCCTTGGCGAATCGCTCCGCCTGGGTGAGGGCCTCGGGCTCCCAGATGACCTCGTAGCTCACGCCTCAGTTCCGCCGAACACGCGGCGGTAGGCCTCGTTGTGGGAGACGCCGGCGTTCTCGCCGCGGGCCTGGCGGGCGCGGTAGGCGGCCAGCGCGCGCAGTTCCTGCAGTTCCAGGGCGTCGGCGGGGCTGACCAGGATGGCGACGGTCTGCCCGTGGTCGGTGATGGCGACCGGTTCCCGGGTGGCGCTGACCTCGCGCGCGATGGCGCCCAGGCGGGCGCGGGCTTCCACGATCGAGTAGGTCGTCTCCGTCATGCACACCACCTTACAGAAGTGTGCACATTCGGCCTTCGGGCTTGCGGCATGGTCCAGCGTCGGCGCTACTCAGTGATGCCGAGGTGGGTTCGGCGGTCCTGGACGAGCTGGTGCCAGCGGGCGCGGACTTCCTCGGGGCCGTCGAGCCAGAGCGTGGTGGACGGCGTGGGGAGGGGGATGTCGGCCAGGCAGTGTGCGATGTCCCGGTAGTAGCTGTGGTCGCCGGTCTCGGTGTGGGCGTGGAGCCGGGTGATGGCGGCCTGGACGTCGTCGTGCTCGCCGCGGACGGTGTGGTGGAAGACGAGGGCGAGTTCGAGGACGGTGTGTGCGGCGGTGATTCCGGCCTCGTGGATCGCCGCGCGCAGTGCGCTGGCCAGCTCAGGTCCGGTGGGGGTTCCGGCGTCGCGGGCGATGGCGGCGGTCTGGGCGGTGAGGGAGGTGGCGCGCTGGTCGAGTCCGGCCAGGAGCTGGCCGGCGAGGGCGATCTCGTCGTCGGCCCGGGCGGGGTCGGTGAAGGCGGTGACGAGGGCGAGGTTGGCCTGGGCGATGGCCTGCTCGCCGAGGTTGCCGTGTTCTTCGGCTTCGGTGCGGGCGGCGGTGAAGTGGGCGGCGGCCTGGGGCATGTCGCCGTGGGCGAAGTGGATGTCGCCGAGGACGCGCTGGCCGCGGCCGGGCCAGCCGAGGGTGTGGGCGGTGGCGGTGGCGGTGGGGAAGTCGCCGGCGGCGCGGGCGAGGTGGGCGAGTCCGCGGGCGGCGTCGGGGGCGAGACGGCCCCCGCGGTCGGCGACCTGGCGCATGCCGTCGCGGGAGGCGTCGTGGTGTCCGAGGTCGCGGTGGGCCTTGGCCCGGTAGTAGGTGGCCATGTCGGCGAGTTCGTCGGGCAGAAGGCCGGTGTCGAGGACGGCGGTGAGCCGGGTGACGGTCGTGGCGCGGTGTTCGTGCTGGCGGCGGGCGAGGGTGGAGAGGAGTTCTGCCAGGGCGTCCGCGGCGGTGGTGAGTTCGTCGTCGCCGCTGTCCCGCGCGGGCAGGGGGAGGGGTTCCCAGACGTAGTCGTCGGTGTAGGCCCAGGCGGCGTCGGTGAGCCAGCCCAGCTCGAGCCGGTGGTCGCGGGCGAGGGCGAGGCCCTGGCGGAGGCAGCCGGTCAGCAGGCGCCGGTCCGGGCCGCTGCCGGCCTGCCACTGCGCGCCGAGGGCGGCCAGCGCGCGGTCGGCGGCCCTGGTCCAGTCGGTGTCGGTCCAGCGGTCGTCGGTGGCGTCGTCGGCGGTGCGCAGGGTGGAGCGGATGAGGGCGTGCAGGTGGTAGGGCCACAGGGCGAAGGCGTCGTGCTTCACGAAGGGCCGTTCCACGAGCCGGGCGGCTGCGGACAGGTGGGGCAGTCCCGCGGCGGCGGTGGCCAGGGGGAGGTCGAAGGCGTCCAGCAGGGTGACGGCGCGCAGGAGGTGGCGTTCGTCGGGGGTGAGGTCGGCGAGCGTGCGGGTGAGCAGCGCGGGGAAGTCGGCGTCGAAGTCCGCGGCCGTGGGGGTACGGCCGGTGCGGCTGAGCTCGAGGTAGCGGAGTACGGCGAGGTCGAGGTAGAGGGGCAGGCCGTGGGAGCGTTCGGCGATGACGGTGCGCAGGCCGGTGTCGATGAGGGGCCGGTTGTTGCGGACCAGGCGGCGGTCGAGGTAGTCGGCGCAGTCCTCCGGGCTGAAGTCGCCGATCAGGACCTGCCGTGACTCGGGGGTCGGCGCGGCGGTCGGGCTGGTGGCGGGGCGGGGGCCGGGGATGGTCTGTCCGGCCAGGCCCGGCCAGGCGGCGGGACCGGTGTAGTCGAGCTGGCCTTCCACCGCCGCCTCGGCCCATTGCAGGCGGCTGCGGCCGGTGACGATGAAGAACGCGCCTGGCATCAGCCACACCAGGCGCTGCAGCAGGCGTTCGAGGTCGCGGTGGGTGCGGGTGCCGGTGTCCTCGAAGGTGTCGAGCAGCACCACCGGGACGACCGCCCGGTCGGCGGGGAGCTGGGCGAGCTCCCAGGCGAGCAGGTGCGGGTAGTAGGAGAGCGCGTCGATGTCGGGATTGGCGTCCAGGAGGTCGGCCAGGCGTACGCAGCGGGCCAGGGCCCGGACCGTCTGGCGCCGTTCGCGCAGGGCGGTGGTCAGGGCGCCGGTGAGCTGGCCGATCGCGGTGCCGACGGTGCCGGGCAGCAGCAGGGCCTGGGCTACGTCACTGAGCGCGGACTGCATCTGCTGCGGCAGTGCCCGGCCGAAGCGGGCGGCCAGGCCGCCGCTGCTGAGGTAGTCCTCCAGCGGCTCGCCCGGGTGCTGGTGTTCCCAGTAGCGGCGAAGCGCGATGTCGAAGGCGGGCAGCGGCTTGCCGATGCGGGCGGCCAGGGCGAGGCGGAGGGTGAGGATGACCCTCTCGAAGTCGGTGCCGGCCGCGCGGGCGAGGTCGATCCGGACCGGGAGCAGCGCCGGGCGGGCGGGCCAGGCGGCCTCGCCCCACCGGGCGGGACGGCCTTCCGCGCCGGCGAGTGCCGACTCCAGGGTGCGCGACAGCGTCGACTTGCCGATGCCGCCGACCCCGTGGAAGGCGAGGATGTTGTTGCGCGGCGCCTCCAGGTCCTCGACATCGAAGTCGGGGGCCGTGACGCGGGCCAGGTGCTCGCCGAGCGCGGCCTGGACGATCTGCCACTGGCCCTGGCGGTTGGTGAACGCCTCACCGACCTCCAGCTGCCGGTCGTTGGTGCTGAACAGCGCCCGCAGATCCCGTCTCGCCACGGCTCCCCCTGATGATCGTCTTACGGATCAACCTATGCCCGCCGAGCCTATGGTGACGGTTCCTCACAGAGAATTGGCTGGTCACGTACGTCGGATCGACCAAGGTGGTATCGCCGTGTCCAGCTCTGCCAACCCTGAAGAACCCTCCCAGCAGCCCCTGCACCAGGCCGGGGGAGACGCGGCCCAGGCCGAGCGCGTGGTGAAGGAGGTGATCCGCTGGTACAACGCCCGCCTCACCGAGGCCCGAGACAGCGGCCTGGACGCAGAGGCGGTCGACGGGCTGCGGGCAGCCCGGGACCAGGCCCTGGACGACCTGGACCGGCTGGAGGACGCCGGCGCGGACGAGACGGTGCAGATCGCCCTCGCCTACGCCGCCCGGCTCAGGGAGCTCAGCGGCGACTGACCCAGCCGGCCGCGGGCAGAGGCAGGCGGTCGGGGAGCGGCCGGTGCTCCACCGGCCGTGCCTGCCACGGGGAGGGCATCAGGGGCTGCGCCTGCGCCGTGATGCCGGTGATCTCCTTCCGCAGTCGGGGCAGGACCTGGTGCAATGCCCGCTGGACGGAGTGGAAGCGGGCAGCCTCCCCGGGGGTGTAGGGACGGTGCCGGGCGGCGGCCAGAGTCCAGACGGCGGTGTGGTCTCGGCCCAGCGCCCGGTGGTCACCGTCGATCACCCGCACCGCGCTGATGTGCGGGTCGGCGACTGCGGTCGCCACGACGTCGGCGACGACCCGGCAGGCCCGCTTGTGCACGGCCGGAGCGGGGAACGCGGTGACCACGTCCAGTTCCAGAGCGCGGGCGTGGTCGACGAGGGTGCGCTGCCGGCTGTCGGCGGCCCGTCCGGCCAGGACCACCACCTCGATCCGGTAGCCGGCGCGGGCGAACCGGGCCGTACTGAGGGCGAAGTCGGCGGCGCTGGTGAAGTCGGCCTCGATGAGCAGGTCGCCGCGCCGTTCGCGGACATACGCCTCGGCTTCGGCCTGCCAGTCCTCGGCATCCGGCCTGACCAGCTCGTCGGCCATCCTCGGGAGGTCGTTGACGAGCTGGAAGTGGTCCGGGTGGGTGCCGCGCAGCAGATCGGGGTCCAGTACGACGGTGCCCGGCCGCATCGCCCGGCGCAGCATCCGCCGCGCCTCCAGCTGCCGGGCACCCGGCTCGCCCACCAGGTAGACCACGACCGGGTCCGGGTGCGCGGTGGCCCGGCGCAGGGCCCGGTCCAGGTGCGAGGGGGCGATCATCTCGTCGAAGGCCCAGCGGTGCTCGGTCGTGCTGAGGCGGTGGTAGCCGGTGCCGGGCGGTCCGGGCAGCGGGTGGGCGATCCGGCGGAACGGCTCGGCCGCGGCCGCGGCACGTTCGGCGTCGCGGGAGACGGCAAGGCGCCGGTCCGCGGGCAGCCGCCCGTCGTGGACCTGTACTTCCGCGCGGACCAGTTCACGTCGGAAGACGCGGGACTGGGGCGCGTCCCAGGGACGTCGCCACTCGGCTCGGACCGTGGCGGCCGCGGCCGCTGGCCGTGACCAGGTCCCGTCGGCGGTCAGCTCGTTGTCGTACAGCGGCTGCAGGCCACGGCGCGCCACCAGCACCCGGTCCACGAGGTGCTCGGCCTCCACCACGTGAAGGGGCTCGAGCAGGCCGGCCGCGCAACCGTCCTGGTTGTCCCAGCCGACGTACCGGCCGCCGCCGTCCCCGCCCGGGCCCAGGAACCGCTCCAGAACGCTCAGCTGGCACAGGGCCTCGGCGACGGCGAGCACCACCAGTTCGACCCGGTAGCCCGCCGCCCGGTACGCGGCCGAGCCGGCCCGGATCTCCTGCGGGTCCGTCAGAGCGGTCTCCACCACCGCGTCCAGCGGAACCGCCCGGGCATACGCCTCGACCTCCGCCTGCCACCGGCGTGTATCCGGCCGCACCAGCATCCCGGCCGTCCGCACGTCCTCCTCGAGGTACGCCTGGTACCTCCGGTGCGCCTGCTTGTAGCGATCGCTCCCGATCCGGACCGCGCCCCCGCGCCGCGCGAAGGCTGCCTGCAGCAGTTCGGCCAGCGTCGTCTTTCCACTCCCTGGCGGGCCGGCCACGAGCACGACGACCGGCCGGTCCTGACGGACCGCGCCTTCGGTCCAGGCCGGTAAGCCCTCGGCGAGGACCTGCTGATGCTCTGCCTCGCCCAGCTGCGCTGCAACGGCGGGAGCTATCGAAGCCTCCAACAGGCCCTCCTCATAATCTGTGTTCTGTCGCAGCGAAGGTTGAGCGATTCTCATCGAAGTTTGAGTGATGTCGCGTGGGCTCCTGGGCGCCCTACTTGATGTCGCTCGATTGCTCGGCGGAGTGGGAGCGTCGATGGGCTGCGACTCGCTCGCGGGTCGCGCACCGGCGTGAGCAGTAGCGGCGTTCCGGACCGCTGCCTTGGGTGATGAAGACGTTCTGGCAGCTGGGTGAGGCGCAGATCCTGCCGGGCGGGCGTTGGCGGTCCCAGACGAGGACGGTCAGGGCCATGCAGGATGAGGCGAGGAGCCACTCGTCCCAGGGGGCGTTGTCGTCGCGGTCGAGGTGGGGGTGCCAGGGGGTGCCGCCGCCGTGCGAGGTCAGGCGGAGCGGTCCGGCGTGTTCCTGCAGGAGGCGGTTGAGGGTGGCTGCGGCGCCGTCGGCGTGCTCGGCGGCGAAGACTTGCCGCAGCAGTACGGCGGCTGCGCGCATCCCAGCGACATCGCGGGTGGTGAGGTCGATGGGGTCGGTCTCGCCGTATGCGCGGAGCACGTCGGCGACATCGGCCGGGTCGGGGCGGTCGACAGCGAGAGCGTTGATCAGGGCAGCGGTCCGTCGAGCCGTGGTCAGCACGGAGTGCCGGGTGGACCAGTCGTCGCTGTTGGAGAGCACCTGTGGAATGTAACGCATCTTGCTGAGTTTTGAGTTACCTCCGTAACGTCTTGCTGATGACAAAGCGTTACTCACTCCGCTCGTATCTCACCGGAGCAGTGGCAGCTCGTGCCGGGGACGAGATGTCAGGACCGGCGCTGATGCTGGCCGGATTCGCCCTGGCAGGATCGGCCGTCGAAGCGTCGTCGCTGCTTGCGGGCATCACGATCTCTGCCGCGGTCGGGGGACCGGTACTCGGGGTGCTCCTCGACAGAGCAGGACGGCCGGGACGCCTGCTGGCCGGGGCCCTCGTCCTGTATGCGGCGGGGCTGGGGATGATTCTCGTGGGACTCGGCCGGTTGCCGTTCGCCGTCACCATCCTGATCGCTTTGGTGACAGGGCTGCTGGGACCGGCCCTGTCGGGCGGATGGACGGCCCAACTGCCCCGTGTAGCGCCTGGCGACCACCTGCCCCGGGCGAACGCGCTCGATGCCATGACGTTCAGCGTGGCGAGTCTGGCCGGTCCGGCTCTCGCCGGCGGCGTGGCGGAGGCGCTGGGAGCCCCGTCGGCCGTGGTGGTCTCCGTGGTGCTCATCGCCTTGGCGCTGCCCGCCGCGTGGATGCTGCCTGCCCGTCCCGGTCGGGCGCGGGGCGCTCAGACGACCTCGGTGATCAGCGACCTTGCTGCCGGAATGCGCATCATCGTCGGAAGACCGTCACTGGCCCGGGCGACCCTCACCTCCGTCGTCTCCTGCGTTGCCCAGGGCATGCTGACGGCGTGCATCCCGCTCCTGGGCGAGCGTGTCCTGGGCGGAGCCGGCCGCGGCGCGGTGCTGCTCTCTTGCACGGCGGTTTCCGCCCTGGCGGCCAACGCCGTACTCGCCCGGTTTCCGCGTGTAGTCGCCCCGGACACGATCATCTGGGCCAGCGCCCTGGTCCAGGCTGCCGCGCTGGCCTTGGCCACCGCGGGATCACCCGTCGTGCTCATCGTGGCCGTACTCATAGCGGGGGTCGGTGAAGGTCCCCAACTGGCTGCTCTGTTCGCCATCCGCCACCGGGAGGCCCCGGAACACCTGCGCGGCCAGATCTTCACCACCGGCGCCAGCTTGAAAATCACCGGATTCGCCCTGGGGGCGGCGGTTGCCGGACCCGTCGCGACCTGGTCCCTTCCAGGCGCCTTGGTCCTCGCAGCGAGTGCGGCGGTCCTCGCGGCACTGGCCTTCTTCATGATTCCGCTGGCAACCGTCAACTCGTCTGAGCGCCACGCTCGTTGAGTTCGGCCGCGTCGTTCTCTTCCGAGAAGCGCAGGAAGAGCTTCGTGACGGTGGTCAGTGGGATCCAGTCGACGTGGTCGTCGAGGAGGTTGTGCCAGGTCTGCGTGGGTGTCGCGCCCTGTAGGTAGTGCTCCCAGATCGTGCGGTAGGTGTCCTCCGACATCGAGGCCCGCAGCGGGGGCTTCGGGTCGGGGAAGCGTGGATTGAGGACCCTTCTGAGGAGCCAGAGCGGGATCTTCCACGTGTCGGCGATCTGCCGCAGGCCGTTCTTGTTCCTGCGGGCGTTGTGCTTGACCAACGACGTGATGTTGTGGCCGTTGTTGTCGTGCAGCTCCGGGTGGTGTTGAAGGCGGAGGTCGGACGGGGTCGGTTCGGCGGCTGGGCCGGCGTCCGCGAGGGTGTTTTCCAGGACGTCTGCCGGGCGTCCGCTGAGGGCGGCGAGGCGGCTCAGTTGGGGCCTGCGGCCGGTTTTGTGGGGCGGCGGTGTGAGGTGTTGCAGGAGTTCGCTGGGCCGGAGGTGGTTGGCGCGGGCGAGTCGCTGGATGTAGTGGTCGGTGCTCTCGCCGAGCCGGGGACGGACGTTGATGGGGAGAGGTGCGAGGGGCAAAGGCAGGTGCTCGGTCACCGTCGGCGCCTCGTTGCGGGGTGCCGTCGGGAGGTCTGTCGTTGCAGGCTGCCCATGGACACCGAGATGTCGTGGACGTCCATCAGCTCTGTCCAGATCTCCTTGGGGCCCATCCCGTTCACGATCATCGAGTTGATCTGTGCCTTGACCGGCTCGGTGAGGGCGGACCGGTTCCTGGGGGTCTGACGTTCGGGAAAGATCGCGGAGTCCAGGACACGGCGGACCAGCCAGCGCGGAGCATTCCATCGCCCTGCGATCTCCCGGACAGTCGCGCCGCCCCCAAGTGCGTCGTATTGGATGAGCAGGGTCATGTCCAGGCTGCCCTGCTTGAGGGCCTTGTGAGTCTGGATGCGCAAGGTTCTGGGGGTGGGCTTCGCCCGGCCGCGGGCGGAGCTGGCGTCCGAGAGGGCCCGTTGCAGGGCAGCCGGAGCGGCCGGAGACCGCGGCGAGCCGTTCGATCCGCGGCTTCCCGAACCAGTTGGGCGGTCCGGCGAGGAAGCAGTGCAGATCGCTGGGCTTGAGGTGGTTGGCGCGGGCCAGGCGCCGAACGTAGGAATCGGTGCTCTCGCCGAGCTTGGGGCGGACATCGACCGGAAGCTCGGCGAGGCGTTCGGTAGAAGCCCTGGTCACCGCCTGGTCACCGCCGCCTTGGCCGGGGACGAAGCCGCCTGGGCGGAGTGATCCAGCGGTATCACCGCGAGGGACTTCTTCGTGATCTTCTCGGTGCCGGTGAGGATCGCGTCGATCGCGGCCCCGCGGATCGCGTGGGACAGGGCGCCGATCATGCCGCCGGTCCGGTCGTGCAGGTAGCGGTCGAGAGCGACCAGCGTGCCGCGCTGGTGCTCGTGCAGCAGCAAGGTCTCCTCAAGCGTCGCGACCAGGCCCTTCCATTCCGCGCCGTAGGGGAACGGGTGGGTCGGGATGAGCGTGAACCGGCCGGCGATCTGCGCGCCGCGGGTTCCCGAGAGCAGGTTGCTGTGCTCGATGTCGATGCCCGCGTAGATAAACGTGGCCGGGATGCGCTCGGAGAAGTACTTGAGGGTGTCGGCGACTTCGGCGCCATGGCGGCTTGTCAGCGAGATGTTGTGGAGTTCGTCGACTTTACCGACCGCAGGAGCTCGTATGTCGGCTCTGAACTGCGACGATTCATAGAGTACATGTCCGCGACGGCAGATCCAGGCCGATGCCGCTGCCGGCTGGGCGGACTCGTGAAGCGGCCCAGCCACCGGTGCGATGGCTGGGCCGAGGCGGTTTGTCTGGATGATTTTCAGGAGTTCGCGGGCAGGGGTTGGACCTCGGTGGGGCCCGTCGGCGCGGCGATGTTCCGCAGGATCGTGAACACCTTCAGCATGTCGTCTGCCTTGGTGGTGGCTGTGGCCGCGGCTTCGGTGTCGCCGAGGTGTTCGTAGTTCCTGATCAGGTCTTCAGCGGCGATGGCCCTGACGGTCAAGTAGACGATCATGCCGAGACGGCTGGCCCGGTTGAAGACGACAACTCTTTGGTCGGCGCGAGTGGGTAGACGCCGAGGCAGATGCCCGTGATTCTCACTGTTGAGGGCTTCCGACACACGTTCCATTACGTTGGATCCCGCCCGTTGGGCCCCTGCCGCATCGCGGAGGTCTTTCACGGTGAGGACAGCCACTCCATCGGCTTCTTTCACCGTCATCAGTACGTCGTCCAGGTCCACTGGTCACCGCCCCCTTTAAGATCGGATGACGAGCCTACTGATTTCCGGCAAGCCGGACCTCCAAGTCGGCGATTCGCCGGTCCTGGAAGCGGAGGTTGGAGCGGGCGGCCTTGAGCCGTTCGTCGAGGGTGCGGTTGTCGGTGGTGAGCTGGCGGACCCGCTGCTTGAGAGTGGTGTTCTCGGTGGTGATCCGCTGAACGGCTTCCTGGGTCCACTCGGCTTCCAAGTCGCGTATCTGGCCGAGGAGTTCGCTGATGCGGGTGCGCTGGGTGAGGATCTCGGCGTGGGTGGCCTTGAGGGCTTCCTCGGCGTTCAGCGCGCGTTCGCGCCAGGTCGCCTCGCGCTCGTCGTCCTGTTCAGCGAGCATCTGAGTCCGGCGTTCGCCGGCCTGTTTCATCGCTGCGGCGACCGCGGTTCTGGCCTGGGGATTGTCGTAGAGGAAGGTGCGCGAGACGTCCGCTCGGCGGGCGACAGCGGCGACGCTGACTTGGGCTTTCTCGCGCCGGAGCCGGGCGATGGCCTGGTGGACGCGTTCCAGGGCGGCTTCGGTTTTGCGGCGGCGGGCGGCCAGGGCCGCCGTGGTGCGGGGGTCTGGAGTGGTGACGGTGTTCATGCAGCGTCCTGTTCGGGGTCGTCGCCGTCGGCTGTGCACGTATCGCTGTACTCGTCCGGCTCGTCGCTGCCCGCGTCGGCGAGGTCGGTGGCGCGGAAGGCGGTGGACCACACGCGGTGGAAGTAGTCCTGGGGTTTGCGCAGGTCCAGGGCGAGGGCGTCATCGAGGAGGCCGAGGCCGGCCAGGGCCTTTTGGGGGTCGAGTAGGAACCACGCAGAGAGTGCAGTTTGGTGTCACATGATTTGACATCCGGGCTGGGCTGACTGTTCGCTGTGCCGCGTGGATGAGGTGAGTGACCCTCAGGTGGGGTTCCTGCGCTCGGATGTGGAGCGATTCTGCCAGCAGCTGGACGGGCTGGCCCCGGCGTTGCGGATGCGTCTGCTGGAGGAGCTGCGGAGCGCACTGGTGGGCGCGTTGGACGAGGCCCGGGTGGAGGCGATGGCGGCGGCCTCGGACGAGGGATGGGGACTGCGGCGGATCGGGGCGTTCTGCGGCGTGTCGCACGAGCAGGTACGGCGACTGCTGGCCGAGCGGCAGGCCGGGGACGGCCCGCCGGTCAGCTGACGACGGCCTCCCGCATGGTGCGCAGGGGGCGGAGCTTGCCGGCGGCGAGTTCGGGCGAGAGCCGGAAGTGGTAGCGGCCGATCATGCGGATGTGGTCGTGGCCGAGCGGGGAGAGCCGGGCCAGGTCGGCGTCGGAGACGTGGTGACCCTCGGCGCGGAGCTGGTTGACCGCCTCCTGGATATACACCGAATTCCACAGAACGCATGCATTCAGGACGAGTCCCAGCGCCGACAGCTGATCCTCCTGCCCTTCCTTGTACTTCTGCCGCAGTTCGCCCTTCTGTCCGTAGAAGATGCGGCGGGCGAGTTCGTGGCGGGACTCCTGCCGGTTGAGCTGGGTGTTGATCTTCCGGCGGAAGAGTTCGCTGTGGTAGTAGCGGGCGAGGAAGGCGGAGCGGTCCAGGCGGCCGATCTGCATGACCGCACGGCCGAGCGGGCTGGGGCGGCCCTGACCGGCGAGGACGGGCAGGATCTGGGAGGCGCGGACCGTGCCCTCGCGCAGGGAGCCCGCCAGACGCAGCAGGTCGTCCCAGTTCTCGGTGATGGTCCGCATGCGGATGCGGCCAGCGGTCAGCGGGTTGAGCGGGCCGTAGTCTGCTGCCGGGTCGGCGCGGTAGAGCAGGGTGTGTCCGGCGTCCGCGAGGCGCGGGGAGAACTGGTAGCCCAGGAGCCGGAACAGCCCGAAGATCATTTCCGAGGCGCCTGCGGTGTCCGTGGCGATCTCGGTGGGGTTCAGCGACGTGGGCTGGTCGAGGATGCCGTCGAGAAGGTAGAGGCTGTCACGGCGGGTGCCCGGGATGACGATGTGATTGAAGCCGCTGTACTGGTCCGACAGGTAGTTGTAGAGCGTGATGCCGCGGGCGGCGAAGTATTTCGGGTTCGGCCCGGAGTTGAGGACCCGCAGCGGGGTGGCGAAGCGCAGGCCGTCGGCGGAGGCGAGTTCGCCGCCGCCCCAGTGCCCGACGATGGGGAGGGTGGCCTGGTAGTCGACGAGGACGGCGTTGGCGAGGCGGAGGGTCTCGGCGCGCAGGTAGTTCTGCTCGGCCCAGAACAGCTGGTCGCGGGAGCGGCCGGGCTCGTCCTCGGAGACCATCGACTGAATCCCGATATTGCATGCTTCAGCCACAAGAACCGCCGCGAGCGATACGACGAGGTGTTCGGCGCGGCTGCTGGCCTCGGAGACGTGGTGGAAGTGGTGCAGGAACCCGGTCCAGGCGTGGACTTCGAGGAGGAGTTCGGGCAGGTCGACGGTGGGGATGCGGGCGTCAACGGCCTCGCGCAGGTCCTTGAGGCTGACAGGTTCGGTGAGCTTGTCCAGGCCGGTGAGGACGAGGTGGTCGCGTAGTTTGCCGTTCTCGGTGCGCTGCTCGATGCGGACGTGCGGGTTGTCGGCGAGGCCGGCGGCCAGGCGCCGATAGTCGTCGTCGAGTTCGCCGCACCAGCGGTCCAGGTCGCCCCCGGGTTTCTCGGACAGGCCGAGGCTGCGGCATACCCGCGTGCGGGCGTTTTCCCAGGCGTCGTCCTGGAGCAGGGCCTTGCGGGGGTCGCCCCACTTGTCCAGGCCGGGCACGAACACGTCGTGGCGGCGCAGCGCACCGCGTAGGGCCTCGGCGGTGCCGACGATCCAGGCGTGCTTGTCGACGCCGCCGGCGTGCTCGCCCTCGGTGGGGAAGACCCTCGTCTGCCAGGTGGGACCGAGGTGCTTGACGGGGACGGAGGGGAACAGTTCGCTCTGGCGGCTCTTGGCCAGGGTCCGCTCCAGCTTCGGCAGGAACGCCAACGCCTCCATCAGGGGACCGGCCTCTTCGACGCCTTCCAGGCCGAGGTGCTTGGCCAGGCGCCGCAGCGGCTGGTTGATGGTGCGATAACGGGCGGTCAGTTCGGCGGCGATGGTCTCGGCCTCGGGCCGGGCCAGTTCGCCGACGGTGCGCGCGGCCTGGTGCATGGCGGTGATGTCGAGCAGGTCGAAGCCGCCACGGACGTCACCCTCGGGGTCGGCGGCTGCGTGGCTGAGGGTGATCCACGCCTCGCGCAGCATCAGGGCGGAGGAGTCCAGGTCGCCCAGGGTGCGCATGCGCTGCTTGGCCGCCAGGTTCGCTGAGGTGCGGGCGAGGTCGGACATCAGCATGTCGAAGACCTCGATCGCCTCGTCCGCGGCGCGATTCCGCATCGAGGCGGCGAACGCCACCAGGGTGGCCATCCGCCGAGGCTCGGCGAGGTCGGCGACCGCGCGGGCGCGGACCGAGGAGGCGTGGCGGGACAGCGCGTGCAGGCGGCCAGCTGGGATGGCGGACAGGTCCCAGGCGTGGGCGCCGAGCTTGTTGAGCTCGATGTACCGGTCGATGGCCTTGCCCGCGCCGGGGCCGGTGATGTCGCGCGGGGAGCGGCGCAGCCGGTCCAGCTTGGAGGTGCGGCGGCTGTCCTCGACCGGCAGCAGCGCGGTCAGGGCGGTCCGCTGGGCGGCGTCGGGTTGGGCGGCCAGGGTGCGCCAGGTCTTGCGGTTGGTGTGCTCGCGGATGGAGGTGACCATGCGTTCGAGGACGGTGGCGCCGGGCAGCAGTACCTTGTTCTCGACCAGGTGCAGGGTGGCGAGGTCGAACAGGGCGAGGGGTCGCTCGTTGCCCGACCAGCAGCGGTCCCACAGCCAGCGGGCCAGCTTCCACCAGGCATCGCCCTTGAGGTCGTTGTAGCCGTAGGCGTCCTTGATGGCGTTCTGGTGGTCCCAGCGTGTGCGCTCGGCGCCGTACCCGGCGAGCACCGACGGGGAGTGGCCAAGCTGGTCGGCGACGTAGGCCACGACCTCGGCGGGAGCGTGTTCGGGGTTGTCCAGGAAGGTGCCCAAAAACCGCACGGTGCCGAGCTGGACGCCGTAGCCGAGCTGCGACCTCGCGCCCCGACAAGCCATCGCCCGCCGCCGAGCGTCGCGGTCCAGCAGGAAGTACCCGGCGAGCTGACCGTCGTCCGGTACGGCGGCGAACGTGCCGTAGTTGCGGCGTTGTTCGTCGGTCAGGAACGCCACCTGCCCCACCCTCCCCATCGCTTCATGCTGGCGCTGTGACGGCGCTCACCTTAAGTCACATAGTCAGTGGGCGTGGCATCGGGCTCCCATTGTCCAGCCGTCACCTCAACTCCACGGCTGCCGTTCGTGTGCTCATGGGTAAACAGGAGCCACAAATGCCCCCTGTCCTGGTCGTTTATTAATTGTTGATCACCACATGGTTCCGTCTTTCCCCGTAGAGAATCTCCAGCCACACGACCCGCACGTCCTCGCCATGAATCCCCGGACACGTCTACCGGCACTGTGCGGGCAGGAAGGACGTGGCGCGTTACCTGGGGCCATCGCCGCTCTACGGCCAGCCCGTGCCTCCCAGGAGCAACAGATGGACGTCATCGCCGCCGCGCCGCCCGAAGGCGTGGACACGGCCGCCCGTGACCGCACGCAGAGCCTGTCCCGCACCGTCGAGGTCGCCGTCGTCGGCATCGGCTACGCCGGGCTCCCGCTGGCCGTCTCCGCCGCGTCCGCCGGCTACCGCACCCGCGGCCTCGACCTGAGCGACTTCCTGGTGGCCCAGGTCAACATCGGCCGACCGCCGGTGGACACCGTCACCGGCGGAGAACTGGCCGCGACCGCGGGGCTGCTGGACGCCACCACCGACCCGGCGTTCCTGCGCGACTGCTCGATCGTCGCGCTGTGCGTGCCCACCCCGGTGGACGCCCATGGCGTGCCGGACCTCGAGCCGCTGCTGTCCGCGGCGCGGACGGTCCGTCACCATCTGTCCCCAGGCCAGCTGATCATCGTCGAGTCGACCACCTATCCCGGCACCACTGAGGGCGTCATCCGCGACATCCTGGAGGAGTCGGGACTGGTCGCGGGTCTGGACTTCGGCCTCGCGTTCTCCCCGGAGCGCGTCGACCCGGGCAACACGCGGTTCGGTTTCCACAACACGCCCAAGGTCGTCGGCGGCCTGACCGCCCAATGCGGCACGCGGGCCGCCGAGTTCTACGGAAAGCTGACCGAGCGGGTGCACGTCACCCGCTCCCCGCGCGAGGCCGAGGCCGCGAAGATCCTCGAGAACACCTACCGCCAGGTGAACCTCGCGCTGGTCAACGAGTTCGCGCAGATCTGCCACCGGCTCGACGTCGACGTGTGGGACACCATCGAGGCCGCCGCCACCAAGCCCTTCGGCTTCACGCCCTTCCGCCCCGGCGCGGGCGTCGGCGGCCACTGCATCCCCGTCGACCCGCTGTACCTGGTCCACCGCGCCACCCAGGCCGGCGTGCCGTTCCGGATGGCCGAACAGGCCCAGCGCGTCAACGACTCGATGCCCGTCTGGGTCGCCTCCCGCGCCCGCGAACTCCTGGCCCGGCACGGTGTGCCGGTCCGCGGTGCGCGAATCCTGCTGCTCGGCGTCACGTACAAGCCGGACATCGCAGACACCCGGCATTCGCCGGCCGAGCCGCTGGCCGCCGAACTGCTCGGTGCCGGCGCGGACGTGACCTTCCACGACCCGTACGTGGAGTCGTTCGCCGTACGCGGCCGGCCGCTCACCCCGAGCCACGACCTGCGGGCGGCCGTCGCAGCCGCCGACCTGACGGTCGTCGTCCAGCGCCACGAGGTGTTCCGGGACGAACTCCTCGCGTCGGCACGGCTCGTGCTCGACCCGTGCGGTCCCGCCACCACCACCGCGGAGGTCCGGCCCTCGTGAACCCGCACCTGCCGACCGTCGCCGCGCTCGTCCGCGAGCGCGTCACCGCCGCACCGGCCGCCGTCGCCCTGCGCACCCCCCGCTCCGTCGTCACCTACGCCGAGCTGTGGGAGCGCGCCAAGAGCACCGCCCGCGACCTCGAACGGCTGGGCGTGCGGGACGGGGACGTCGTCGCCGTACGGCTGCCGAACGGGCCGGACGCGATCGTCGCCATGCTCGGGACCTGGCTGGCCCGGGCGGCGTTCCTGCCGATCGACACCGCGACCCCCGACGAGCGCCGCGGCCATCTGCTGCGGCACTCCCGGGCCGTCGCAGTCCTCGACGCCGAGACCGGACCGGTCTCGACCGGGGCCGACCGGGCGGACCTCGGCTCCGACGAGCCCGCGTACGTCGTCTACACCTCCGGTTCCACCGGCCTGCCCAAGGGCGTCCTGGTCGGACATGCGCAGCTCGCCGGGCACGTCACCGCCGTGCAGGACCTCCTCGGACTGACCGCGCACGACACGGTGCTGCAGTTCGCCAGCATCGGCTTTGACGTCGCCCAGGAGGAGATCTGGCCCACGCTGGCCGCCGGCGGCACGCTCGCCTTCCACGACGGCGGCGTCCCCGACGCCGACTCGCTGGCCGGGCTCGCCGCGTCCCTGGACGTCACCGTGCTCCAACTCCCCACCGCCTACTGGCGGATGCTCTGCGCGGAGCTCGACGGAGCGACGGGCCCGTCCTTCACCGGCGCCCGCACCGTCGTCATCGGCAGCGAGAACGCCACCGCCGACGACGCCCGCGCCCACCGGCGCGGCCCGCTCGGCCACACCACCCTCGTCAACGGCTACGGCCCGACGGAGACCGTGATCACCGCGAGCGCCCTGGTGCTCCCGCCGCACGCGCCCGTGCCCGCCGGCGCCGGCCTGGCCATCGGCGGGCCGGTCGGCGACCGCCTGCTCCACGTGCTCGACGACAACCGCAGGCCGGTCGGCCCCGGCGAGAGCGGCGAGCTGTGGATCGGCGGGCCGCTGCTCGCCGCGGGGTACCTGTACGACGCGGCGCGCACCGAGGAGCGCTTCGTCCCCGACCCGTTCGCCGAGGAGCCCGCCGCGCGCATGTACCGCACCGGTGACCTCGTGCTGCGCCACGAGGACGGCCACCTGGAGTTCCTGGGCCGGGCCGACAACCAGGTCAAGGTACGCGGCCACCGCATCGAGCTCGACGAGGTCGACCGCCATCTGCTCGGCGTCCCGGGGGTGACCTCCGCAGTCTCCTTCACCGTCGACGGCGGCCCGGCCGGACGCGTCCTCGCGGCCGCCCTCGCCCGCAGCGCCGACGGGCCCGACCCGCAGGCCGTCCGCACCCACCTGAGGGAACGGGTGCCCGCGTACCTGGTGCCCGGCCGCATCGCCTTGCTCGACAGGCTGCCGCTCACCACCTCGGGCAAGACCGACCGGCACGCCGCCGCGGCCGCCGCCGCGGCGCTCCTCGCCGACCCGGCCGGGCCCCCGGACGACGACGGGCTCTCGCCGCTCGACACCGTCGTCCTGCTGCTGCGCGGACTGCTGCAGGACCCCGGCCTCGGCCCCGACGACGACTTCCTCGCCCGCGGCGGGGACTCCCTGATGGCCATGCGGGTCTGCGCCCGGATGCGCGCCCAGGGCGTGCCGATGCGCCCCGCCGACCTGCTCACCGGGCGCACCGCCCGGACCGCCGTCGCCCGCGCCGGCGAACGGTCTGCGCCGGTGGCGCCGACCGGCGAGGAGCCTGCCGGTCCGCTGGACCTGCTGCCCGCGCAGCAGCGCTGGCTGTACGACGGGGAGCTGCCCGAGCCGGACCACTTCTGCCTCAACGCGCTGTTCACCGCCGAACCCGGCCTGACCCGGGACCGGCTGCACACCGTCGCGGAAGCCCTGCTGCGGCGGCACCCCGCGCTCCGTACGGTCCTGCACGCCGACGGCACGGCAGCCCTGACCGAACCCGACGCGCCCGGCGCGGTCCGGTACGCCGACCTCACCGCCGTACCGCCCGACCAGCGGACGGCGCGCCTGGAGGCGGAACTGGCCGCCGCGCAGCGGGACATGTCGCTGGCCGGCGGGCGGGTCTTCGGCCTGCTCCACGCGGAACTCGGCGACGGCACGGCCCGGCTGCTAATGACCGTGCACCACTTCGTGCTCGACGGCGTCTCCATGGGGCTCCTCGTCGACGACCTCGAAGCCCTGCTCACGGACGGCTCCGCCGCCCAGCCGCCCGCGACCGGACCGCGTGCGGTCGGTACGGCCACGGCCGCCTGGCTGGGCAGCCCCGAGGCCCGCCGGGACGCGGACGTCTGGGCCGCTCGCACCCGGGAGTTCGCGGAGCTGCGGCCCGACCGGGACGACGACGACCGGCTGCCCAGCCTGCGCACCCACCGCTTCCGGCTGTCCGCCGAGGCCACCCGGCTGGTCACCCACGTCCTGCCGGCCCGCGGCGTCGCCCCGCACGACTTCGCCCTCGGCACGCTCGTCGGCGGCCTCGCCGCATGGACCGGCGAGCCGGTGCACGGCGTGGACGTGTACGCGCACAGCCGCGACGTCTCCGTCGGCGACCTCGACCTGTCCCGCACCGTCGGCTACGTGCAGAGCACCTTCCCCGCCGTGCTGCGCTGGGAGGGCGACGGCCTCGCCGCCCTGCACGCCGCCCTGGCGGAGCTGACCGCCCTGCCCGAGAGGCGGTACGGCTACGACGCGCTGCGGTACGCCTCGCCCGTCGCCGCCGAACGCGCCGCCCTGCAGGCCCGCCCCCGGCCCGCCGTCCGGCTCAACTTCCGCGGCCATCTGCTGCGGCTCGAACAGCGGGCGCCCGGGGCGGTGCTGCGCCCCGCCGGCGAGAGCTTCGGCGCGCACCGCTCGCCGCTGCAGCGGGAGCGCTATCTGCTGATGGCGGAGGGCGACATCGTCGACGGTCAGCTGGAGCTGAGCCTCAAGTACTCCACCGGCCGCTTCGATCCCGCGCGGATCGAGGAGCTGGCCGCAGCGGTCGAGCGGGTCATGACCGGCGTCCTGGCCACGGTGGAATCCCCGGACTCCCCTGCGAACCCGGTGGCGGACTCCGTGGCGGACGACATCCACGAGACCTCCGAAGCCGCCCGATGACCGCGCCCACCGCCCCGTACATCGACGGCATACCCGACGAGCACCAGCCCGCCACGGGCAGTGCCGCCGGCTGGCCGCTGGTGCTCTACTTCCACCACGTCCACCCCGACGTGCGCCATTACACGGCGCTCACCCCGGGCGACTTCGAGCGCGGACTGGCCCGTGTCCTCGAGGACTTCGCGCCGTACGACTCGGCCGGACTGCTCGCCGCTGACGGGCCGCACCGGCCCGACCGGCCCAGCGTGCTCGTCACCTTCGACGACGGCTACCGCGACAACCTCACCCACGCCGCCCCGATCCTGGACCGGCTCGGCGTGCGGGCGCTGTTCTTCGTCTGCACCGGCCTGCTGGGGCGGCGCAGCGACCGGCCGCGCGAGGACCACCTCACGTACGAGGAGTGCGACCGGCTCGCCGCCGACGGCCACCTGATCGGCGCACACACCCGCACCCACCCGCACCTCGACCGCAGTCCCGCGGATCTGGTGCGCGAGGAGACGCGCGGCTCGCTCGCCGATGTCGCGGCCCGCTACGGGCCGGGCCCGGCACGGCTGTTCGCATACCCGTACGGAGGGATCCCCGGCACCGGCGACCTGCTGCCGGACGACGTCCTCGCGTTCGGCACCGTGCGCTCGGCCGCCGAGCCGTGGACCGCGCAGCCGCACGCGATCCGGCGCACCTATCTGCCCGAAGGCCAGGTCCACGCCTGGGACGCGCTGGTGGACCACTGGCGGGACCAGTGGACCGGAAGGAAGACCCATGACTGAACGCACCGCCTGGTACACCCGGTTCCTCGGGGCGATGCCCGCCACCCGGGAATCCCGGATCATCGCGCTCAACGCGCTCATCGGCTCTGTCGGCACCGGCATGTTCCTGGCCGGTTCGGCCCTGTACTTCACCCGGTTCGCCGGACTTTCCGAGACGCAGCTCGGCCTCGGCATGGGCATCGCGGGCGTCGTCGGTCTGGCGACGACCGTGCCCATGGGCCGGCTCGCGGACCGATTCGGGCCGCGCAACGTGCTGCTCGTCGTGATCGTCTGGCGGGCCATCGGCTATCTCGCGTACCTGAACGTGGAGGGCTTCACCGAGTTCGTGGTGACGGCCTGTCTGCTGTTCGTCATGGACCGGGCGGGCCAGCCGCTGAACCAGGCCCTGGTGGGCCGGCTGATCACCGGCACGGAACGCAACCGCACGATGGGGTTCATCCGGGCCCTGCGCAACCTCGGCTTCACCGTCGGCTTCGCGCTGGCCGGCATCTCGCTGACCACCGGCTCGGAGACCGCATTCCGCTGGCTGTTCATCGGCAACGCGATCAGCTTCGTGTTCGTCTTCTGCTTCGTCTGCCTGCTGCCGAAGGTCGGCCCCAGCGCCCCCAAGGAGAAGGACGGGGAGAAGTCCGCGGCCGCCGACGTCGTCCCGCCGATCCGGGACTGGCGGTTCACCGCCGCGATGGCCGCGAACGGCGTGCTATTCCTGCACGACGCCGTCCTGATCACCGTGCTGCCGCTGTGGGTGGCCGAGCACACCCGCTCACCGATCTGGATGATCACCGTCCTGGTCACCACCAACACCGTCATCACCGTGCTCGGCCAGGTCAGGGTGACCCGGCACATCGACGACCTGGCGAGCGCCACCCGCGCCACCAACTGGTCCGCCCTGCTGCTCACGTTCGCCTGCTGCGCCTTCGCTGCGAGCGGCGTCGTGAAGACCCCGCTGTGGGCCGCGGTGTCGCTCATGGCCGCGCTGCTGCTGCTGACCGTCGCCGAACTGCTGCACTCGGCGTCGTCCTGGGAGATCTCCTTCGCGCTCTCCCCGGAGGCCGCGCAGGGCCGCTACCTCGCCTACTTCAACCTGGGCTTCTCGGCCGCCGAGATCGCCGGACCGGCCGTCGTGCTGTGGCTGCTGACCCGGACCGGACCCGCCGGATGGCTGATCCTCGCCGTCTGCTTCCCGCTGGCCGCCGCCCTCAGCTGGACGGGCACCCGGCCCCGGCCGAAGGCCGTGCCGGAGCGGCCCGATGCCGACGCCGCCGACTCCGACGCCGCCGTGCCCACCGCGACCGGCCGCTGACCCACCCGTCTCCACGGAGGAGCTCCATGTCCGACACCCCGCCCCCCATGCACCTGCTGATCGTCAGCGGCGGCCGCGACCTGCCCGACCGAGCCCGCGACGCCTGGCCCGGCCTGCGTACGACCGTCATCTGCCGCCCGGAGGTGGTGCCCAGGCTGCGCAGCCGGGAGAAGATCCAGCGGCTGATCGTGCTGAAGGAGGACGCGCCCGTCGACGAGTGGGTGGCCGCCGCCCGGTTCGTGCACGCCGTCGACCCGGTCGACCGGCTGACCAACTTCACCGAGAAGGACACCGAGAAGACCGCCGCCATCGGCCTCGACCTCAGCCTGCCCTGGCACAGCCCTGAGACCGTGCGCGCCGTCGCCGACAAGTGCGAGATGCGGCGGGTCCTCGCGGCCGCCGGCGTCAGCGACATCGTGGCCGAGACCGTGCACGACGCCGAGGGCATCCTCAAGATCGCGGAGAAGACCGGCTACCCGCTGATCTGCAAGCCCGTCCGGGGCGTCGCCAGCAAGGGCGTGACCCGCATCGACGGCCCCGCCGACATCGAGCGCGCCCTGGAGTGGGGCGCCACCGGCACCGGCGACCTGGACTCGCCCGAGCTGCTCGTCGAGCCGTTCCTCGGCGGCGAGGAGTACAGCGTCGAGAGCGTCAGCGAGGACGGCGAGCACCTCGTCGTCGGCATCACCCGCAAGATCTCCGAGCACGACCACTTCGTCGAGGTCGGGCACGTCGTCCCCGCCCCGCTGCCCGGCGCCGACGAGGAGCGCATCGCCACCGCCGTGCGGGACATGCTCACGGCCCTGGAGGTGCGCCGCGGCGTCACCCACACCGAGGTGATCGTCGCCGCCGACGCGGTCCACGTCGTGGAGACCCACCTGCGGCCCGCCGGCGACGAGATCCCCGAACTGTGGGCGCGGATCAGCGGCGTCGACCTGATCGACGTGGTCGCCCGCCAGGCCGTCGGACTCAGCGTCCTCGACGACGTACGGGCCGCGCTCGCGCGGACCACGGACGGGCCGCGCGCCGCCGCCATCTGGTACGCCTGCCCGGACGCGGTCGGCGAGATCACCGAGGTTACCGGCGAGGAGGAGGCCCGAGCCCTCGAAGGCGTCGTGGACGTCGAGGTGTTGCGCGAGCCGGGCAAGCGACTCGACGGCGTGACAGGCTCGTTCGCGCGCGGGGCGCACGTCTGCGCCGTGGGAAGCACTCCGGACGAGGCGCTGGAGCGCGCCAAGGAGGGGGTGCGGAAGCTGTCCTTCACCGTCCGCAGCGACGGCATGGCCGCCCGTCACGACGCACTGGCGTCCGCCACCAACTGACCTCGCGTCGGCCCCCGCGTACCGACCGCAACAGCACGCACACGAAAGAGAGTTGAACATGACCACCGAGAACACCGCCGAGACTACCGAAGAGACCGTCGCCGAGACCGCCTCCGCGTACTCCTTCGGCGGCCTCCACCACGTCCAGCTCGCCATCCCGGCCGGCGCCGAGGACCTGTGCCGCCAGTTCTGGGGTGAGGTCATGGGCATGACGGAGCTGGAGAAGCCGCCGGTGCTCGCGGCCCGCGGCGGCTGCTGGTTCCGCGGCGGCGGCCTGGAGGTCCACCTCGGCGTGGAGCAGGAGTTCAGCCCGGCCCGCAAGGCCCACCCGGGCATCCTCGTCCGCTCGCTGCGCGACCTCGCGAAGCGCCTGGAAGAGTGCGGCCACGAGGTGACGTGGGACGACAACTTCCCCGGCCACGACCGTTTCTACGCCTTCGACAAGCTCGGCAACCGGCTGGAGTTCCTGGAGCCCCAGGCCTCCTGACCGGGTGAACTCCTGAGTCCACCGCCGTCCGATCCGTACCACGGCACCAAGAGAGGCCAGTGATGACCGAAGCAGCGGGCAGGCCGCCCGCACTCCGCGTGGCGGACCTGATCGTGGCCGAGGGCCCCGAAGGGGCCGAGCGCATCCTGATCGCCGGGCTGACCGCTGGCGTCGCCGCTGGCGAGATCGTCGCGGTGCACGCCGACGACAGGGAGGCGGCCGACGCCCTGGTGCAGGTCCTAGACGGACGGCGGCGGGCCCAGTACGGGGCCATGACCGTGGGCGGCGGCGGTCGCCCACGGCGGGTCGCCCCCGCACGGCCGGCGGGCGTGAGCGTCGTACGGGCGGGGCAGCCGCTGCCCGGCGGCGACCCGCGTCCGGTCGTGGTCGTGGACGCGACCCGGTCCGCCGCCGGCACGCCGGACACGGCGCCCGCGCAGGCCGCCGCCCGCGGTGGCAGCGGCGTGCTCCTCGTGACCACCGACCCGGAGACCGCGGCGACCGCCGACCGGGTCGTCCACCTCAACCGGCCCCCGAAGCCCCCCGTCCCGCAGGAGCCCGAGGCCCGGTTCTCCGTGGGAGCCCTCACCGACGCGGCCGTCGGCTCCCTCGTCGCGGCCGGGGTCGGCGCCGAGCGCGCCGCCCTCGTCGCGCGGGTGCTCGTCGACGCCGACGTGCGCGGTCACTTCTCGCACGGCGTCGGTCTGCTCCCCATGTACCTCGACCGGCTCGCGCAGGGCGGCATCGACGCCGCCGCCGAGCCCGGATGGAACTCCGAGGACGGGCCCGTCGCCGTCCTCGACGCCCGCGGCGGCTTCGGACAGGTCGCCGCCGAACTCGCCGCCGCGCACTGCGCCCGGCAGGCGGCCGAGACCGGACTGGCCGCCGTGGCTGTCCGCGGCAACAACCACATCGGGATGCTCGCCGCCTACCGCGACCACTTCGTCCGGCACGGCGTCGTCGGCCTGGTGCTCAACGTCTCCGGGCCGAGCGTCGCCGCCCCCGGCGCCGGGCGCCCCACGCTCGGCAACGACGCGGTCTGTATGGTGGTCCCGCGCGGCGAACAGCGGCCGCTCGTCGTGGACTTCGCCACCGGCACCGTCGCCAGCGGCAAGATCCGGCACGCCGCCCACCGCGGCGAACCGGTGCCCGCGACCTGGCTGGTGGACCGCCAGGGGCGGCCCACCACCGACCCGGAGGAGCTGGACCGCGGCGGCGCCGTCCCCGTGTTCGGCGGCCACAAGGGACTCGGCGTCGCCGTGATCACCGAGGTCCTCGCCGGCATCCTCGCCGGTCACATCGTCAGCCCGCTGGTGCACAAGCAGCGCGCGGAACCCGACCGGGCCATGGACTGCTCCCAGCTGTTTCTCGCCCTGTCCCCGTCGGCCTTCGGCAACCCGCCGGTCGACGAACTGCTCACCGTGCTCTCGAACGCCGTCGCCGCCGGCTACCCCGAGGGAGCCCCCCGCGTCCACCTGCCCGAACAGCAGGAGGAGCTCGCCGAGGCGGCGGCCCGCGACGACGGCATACCCGTGCCGCTCGCGGTCGTCGAGCGGCTCGGCTGGACCGCGGACCGCACCCCCGCCGTGCCGAGAGCCGTCCCGGGAGGCTCCCGATGAGCGTCGGAGTGGGCCTCGTCGGCTTCGGGGCGGCGGGCCGGCAGCACGCGGCCGCCCTCGAAGGGCACCCCGCGGCCCGGACCGTGGCCGTGCTCGAACTGGACCCGGCGGTCGACGTCGCCGGACTGCCCCGGGCGGGCTCCTGGCGGGAACTCCTCGCCGATCCCCGCATCGGCCTGGTCTCCCTGTGCCTGCCGCCCGGCCACCGGGCCGAACTCGCGGTCCAGGCCCTGGAGGCCGGCAAGGCCGTCCTCCTGGAGAAGCCGCCCGCCCGGTCCGCCACCGAGATCGACCTGCTGAGCTCCGCCTCCCGGCGCGCCGGGAGGCCGGTCGGGGTGATGCTGCAGCACCGGATGCGGCTGCCCGCGGCCGCCCTGGCCGCGAACTGGGCCGTCCCCGCCGTCACGGCGGTCCTGGAGGTGTCGCGGTTCCGGCCGCCGGCCCACTACCGCAGGGCCGGCTGGCGCAGCGACCCCGCCGAGGCGTTCGGGGGCATCGCGGCCCACCTCGGCGTCCACTACCTCGACCTCGCCTGCCAGTTGCTCGGCCATCCCGAGAAGGTACGGCTCGCGCCCAGCCGGGAGCTCGCCCCCGGCATCGACTCCCGGGTCACCGGGCACATCGAGTTCCGGGCCGGTGCCACCCTCGCGTTCACCGTCACCGCCGAGTCGGCCGTCCGCAGCGAACGGCTGCAGATCCTCGGCCCCGACGGGGGGCTCTGCATCGCCGACGGCATGGTCACCACGCAGATCGGCGACACCGAGCAGACCCTGCCCACCGTGCCCACCCCGGAACTGCGGCGCATGGTCTACCAGGAGATGGCCGAGGCCATGACGACCGGACGGCCGCCGCTGCGCTGCCACCTGGACGGCGCGCGCCCGGTGACGGAGATCCTGACGTTCGTCGCGCGGGAGCTGGCGGTGGCCTCATGAGCACCACCGGAGTCGGCCTCTCGTCCGGATCCGCCCCCGGCCTGGACGCCGCCGCGCTCGCCGCGCTCACCCTGGAGCTCGGCGGAGGCACCGTCGACGTACGCGCCGGGAAGGGCCACGCCTGGGAGGACACGGGCGGCCTGGCCGGACTGCGGGCCGCCGGTGTCGAGGTCGGCTTCGTCGGCATCGGCACCGTCCTCGGCGACCCTGCCCACCCGGCGGACGGCTGCGCCGCGCTGCCGTGGCTGGAACCGGGCCTGCCCGTCAAGGTGTTCGCCGCCGAGGGCTGCACGGCCCCCGGGCGCTACGAGCTGACGCTCGCCCAGGTCGCGGCCGTGACCGCGCGGACCGGCGACAGCCGTCTCGTCCTCGTCGAGACCCACCACGGCTACGCGCCGGTCGGCGAACTCGTCGACCTGTGCGAGCGTGCCGGCACCGGCATCCTGCTCGACACCATGGGCCTCGCCCGCATCACGGACGACCCCGCGGCGGCCGCTGCCCGGCTCGCCCCCTGGACCACGTACGGCCAGGTCAAGGGCTTCGACTGGGCGGACCCGGCCGGCTCCCGGCACCGTCCCCTCGCCTCCTGCGCCGGCCCAACCCGCGAGGTGCTCGCCGCCGCCGGCGCGCTGCGCGCGGTCACCGTCGAGTCGAAGGCGCCCTCGCTCGCCGAGGACACCGCGCTGCTCCTCGACTGGTACGCCGCCGGCGCCTCGCGCGCCACCGCGTGACGCGAAACGGTCCCTGTTCCCGACCCCCCTCCCCTCCATGAGGAGAAGACCCACCCATGAGACTCGCCATCATCAACGACGAGCTGTCCCAGGACATCGAGGCGGCCGCGGCGCAGACCGCCCGGCTGGGCTTCGGCGGCCTGGAGATCCGCTCCTCCGGCGGCGTCCCGCCGCACCTGATGAGCGACGCGCAGCTCACCGCCGTACGCGACACTGTCGCCGGTCACGGCCTCGCGGTCGCCGGCTTCGACCCGCCCGCCCTGAAGTGCGCCCTGCCGCGCACCGACGCCGAGATCACGGCCGTACGGGACCTCGTCGTCGACGCCGTCCGGCGGGCCGAACTGCTCGGCGCCCCGTTCGTCCGCGTCTTCACCTTCTACCGCGAGGGCGACCCTGACCCGCGGGCCGCCGCGAAGGCCGCGCAGGAGGTCCTGGACGGCGTCCCCCACGACCGTGTCCCGCTCGTCGTGGAGACGGGCATGCGCACCAACAGTCCCACCATGCGCCACACCCTCGCGTTCCTCGACGAACTCGGCGACGACCGGCTCGGCATCCTGTGGGACCCGGGCAACAGCGTCTTCAGCGGCTGGGACCCCGCGCCCTTCCCGCAGGACTACGCGCTCGGCCGGGAACGCATCCGGCACGTCCACGTGAAGGACCCCGACGGCCGTACCGCCTACGTCCGCCTGGGCCACGGCGACCTGCCGTGGCCCGCGATCCTCGCCCGGCTCGCCGAGGACGGCTACGACGGCTGGCTCTCCCTGGAGACCCACTGGCGGATCGGTCGCCCGCCGCTGACCCAGCAGCAGCGCGACGAGCCGTGGGGCGAGGAGTTCACCGCCGGCGGCTTCGAGGCCAGCTCGCAGTGCATGGAGCTGCTGCGCGAGATGGTGGAGGGCCTCGCATGACCACGTCCCCGCTGATCCTGCTCGGCGCCCAGCGCTGCGGCACCACGGCGTTCGCATACGCCCTGAACCTGGCCTTCCACGACGCCGGCGGCCACTTCACGGTCAACGGCAAGGTGCTGTACCTGCTGCACCGCTGGCTGTCCCGGCAGGATCTGGCCGACCGCCATCTACGCACGGACGAGATCCTGCACGCCCTCGACCGCCGCCCGCCGGACGGCGCGGGCGTCGACGCCTGGCGCGCCCGCGTCGAGCAGAGCCTGCGCACCGCCGCCCGAGAGGTCGCCGAGGGCACCGCCGGGGACGACCCCGCGGCCCTCGCCCGCCGCATCCTCACCGAGAGCAACCAGGACCTGCCCTGCTGGGGCGACAAGTACAACGAGTACCTGCTGCACCTGCCCTGGCTCGGCGACGTACTGCCCGACGCGCGGTACGTGATGCTCGTCCGCCACCCCCTGGAGGCCGCGCGGTCCATGCTGAGGTGGACCGGCGACCGGCCGTGGGTGCCGGTCAGCGAGGCCACGGCGCTCGCCAAGTGGACCGCATGGAACGCGCACTGGCTGGACTTCGCGCCGCGGGTCCCGGCGGAGCGGTGGCTGGTCATCGAGTACCAGGCGCTGTGCCGGGGCGAGGAGACCGCCCGCCTGGAGGAGTTCACCGGTATGAGCCTCCGCCCGTACCTGACCGGACTCGCCCCGCGCAACCCGGCCGCCCACGCCGACGACACCCTGCCGCCGGAGACCGCCGCCGTCTGGGAGGCGCTGCAGCAGGCAGCCGTTCCCGCCCTCACGACAACCACGCCGAGGTGACCATCCCCATGT
Source organism: Streptomyces sp. NPDC001027 (assembly GCF_040299045.1). NCBI lineage: Bacteria > Bacillati > Actinomycetota > Actinomycetes > Kitasatosporales > Streptomycetaceae > Streptomyces > Streptomyces sp. NPDC001027. The sequence goes on along the minus strand of NZ_JBEPBI010000013.1, from coordinate 43,149 downwards.
CCGCACCCCGAGTCCTCGTCCTCGGTGGCAAGGCCGGCATCGTCCGCAAGGCCGCCGCCCTGGGCTACGACCTCGTGCACGTCCAGAAGCCATCTGCCTTCGACCCGTCGGTCGTCGCGCACTGCGCGCAGGTGCTGCTCGTCGACTACCAGGACGTCCCCACCGTCACGGCCCTCGTCCGCGCCCTGCACGAACAGCGGCCGATTGCCCGGGTCTTCACCCAGACCGAAGCCGCCCAGGTCGTCGCTGGCCACCTGACCGAGACCCTGGGCCTGCCCGGCAACACCACGCGCACCACCCGCCTGCTGCACGACAAGCCCGCCCTGCGGGCGCTGCTCAACGAGCGGGGCATCGGGCCGGTCGCCACCCTGACCCGTTGCACGCTCGACGAGCTGCGCGACTTCGTGAAGACGCACGGCGCCGCCGTGCTCAAGCCGACCATGGGCTCCGGCAGCCTCGGCGTGCGCATGATCCACTCGCCGGACGAAACCAACGCGGCCTGGGCCTGGCGCGAGGAGTTCGGCCTGACCGACTTCATGGTCGAACAGCTCCTCGTCGGGCAGGAGCTGAGCGTCGAGACCTTCTCGACGGGCGGCGTGCACACGGTCGTCGCGGTCACCGGCAAGGAGACCGGCGGGGGAGTGGTCGAGCTCGGCCACGTCGTCCCCGCCCCGCTCGCGGACGACGAACTCGCCGCCGTGCACGGCATCGTCCTGGACCTCCTCGACGCGGTCGGGCTCCAGGACGGCCCCGCCCACACCGAGCTGATCCTCACCGCCGACGGACCGCGCGTCGTCGAGTCGCACAGCCGCCGCGGCGGCGACCGCATCAACGACCTCGTACGGCTCGTCCACGGCGTCGACCTGGAGGAGGCCACCTACCGGCTGGCCGAGGACGCCGCGCCGCTGCGCGCTGCCTCGGCCGACGGCGCCGCCGCCATCCGCTTCCTCGTCGCCGCACCCGGCGTCGTCACCTCCGTGACCGGCGTCGCGGACGCCGAGTCCGCGCCGGGCGTCGCCGACGTCGACGTCCAGGTCGAGGCCGGGGACACCGTGCACGAACTGCGCTGGTCGGAGGACCGCTGCGGCTACGTGGTGGCGCACGCCGCCGACGCCGCGACCGCCGTGCGGCTCGCCGTAGAGGCCGCCGCCCGCATCGTCATCACCACCGAGCCCACGGTCGGCGCGGCAGCGCCCGAGGCCACCCTGGGCGAGCTCCTCGACGAGGTCGACGAGGTGCTCGACCCCTTCGCCGCCCCCGAGCACGTGCAAGGAGTACGGCAGTGAGCACTGCAGACCACCCGCAGAAACGCGTCACCGCGGTCGTCGCCACCCGCAACCGGCCCGGCGACGTCCGCCATCTGCTGACCGCGATCGCGGCCTGCGACACCGGCGTCGTCCACGAGGTCCTACTCGTCGACGACGCGTCCGACACCCCGCTGCGTGCCGACGACGCCGAGCACCCCTTCCCCGTCCGGGTGCTGCGCAACGCCACCCGGCGCGGTGCCGCCGCCAGCCGCAACCTGGCGGCGAAGGAGGCGACCGGCGACGTGCTGGCCTTCCTGGACGACGATGCCCGGCCCCTGCCGGACTGGTTCCACGTCCTCGGCGACGCGCTGACCCCGGAGCGGGCCGCGATCACCGGCCGGGTCCTGCCGTTCGACAGCAGCGTCGTCGCGCGGGCCCGCCAGTACCGGTACGAGGTGCGCTACGCGCAGCACGCGCCGTTCAGCCCCGTGACCTTCTTCGCGGGCGGCAACTCGGCCGTCTGGACCAAGCTGTTCCTGACCGCCGGCGGCTTCCCGGACGTGGTCACCGCCAGCGACAACGGGCTCGTGGAACGGCTCGCCGAGTCGGACCGCCAGGTGTACTTCGTGCCCGCGCTCCGGGTCGCGCACCGCAACAGCAAGGGCGCTGGCGTCGCCTTCCGCGAGGCGTGGCGGGCGGGCCGGCTGGCCCCGCGCAGCACGCCCCAAGCGGCGCTGCGCCGCTTCACCACCGCTGCGAAGGTCCAGCCCTGGTCGGACGACCCGGCCGCGGCGGGCCTGAACCTCGGGCTGCAGGCGGCGAATTCCCTGGCCACAGCGCTTCCGGCGGTCTGACCGATTAACAGGAGGCACTGCGTACACATCCACGCGCGACGTGCGGGCCGCGCTGAAGCGGATGGGGCTGCCGGACTGCTACCAACCGACCAGGAGCGGAAGAGCGGAAGGAGGGGTCCCGGGAAACAACGGATATTGCTGGCCAGCGAGGATGGGGCTGGGTGGCTGATCAGCCTTCCTGTCCGGCCTGTGCGACGCTCTCGCGGTGTTTGCGTAGTTCTCGGTACAGGGTGGAGCGGCTCACCCCGAGCTCGGCGGCGACCTGCTCGGGGATCGCGCCGTCTTTGATCCGTTTTGCGGCTCCGGCTCGGGTGGTCGCGTTCAGCTTCGCCGGGCGTCCGGTTGGCAGGCCGCGGGCCTGCTTGGCGGCACGGGCGCTGGCAGCGCGCTCCAGCATGTAGATCCGTTCCATCTGGGCGAACATCGCCAGCAGGGCGATGGCCACCTCGGTGCCGGGGCCGGGCTCGCTGGTGTCGACGGCGAGTTTGTCGCCGAGGGTACGCAGGTGGATGCCGCGCTGAGTGAGGTCGTACACGAGGTTGAGGGTCTCGCGCATGTTGCGGCCGAGCCGGTCCAGGGTGAGCACGTTGATCCGGTCGCCGGGCCGGGCGAAGGCGAGCAGCGCGGTCAGGCCCTCGCGGTCCATGTTCGCGCCGGTGCGCTTGTCGACGTAGATGTGCTCCTCGGCGACTCCGGCGGCGCGCATCGCGTCGATCTGCCGGGCGAGGTCCTGCGCGGTGGTGCTGACTCTGCAGTACGCGAGATCCATGCGTGCCACTGTCCCACAACTTGACGCCTTGGTGCGGCTTCTGACACATGCTTGTGACACTAGATTCTGACACGGGCCGACCTGCGGGAACGTGATCACCGTTCGGTCGCTGGAGTCCTGTGTCAGATCCCTTGCGCCCAGACGATCCCGACCGCTGCACGAATAGGTGTCAACTCATGTGACAACAAACTGCACTCTCTGCGTGGTTCCTACTCGACCCCCCGCTCCAGCATCACCCATCGCCTTGGGGCGAACGCGCTGCATCCGACCTCAACGGCGACAGCCTGCTTGACTGCCAAACGGCGTGGGCCACTCTCGTGATCAGGACAAGTGGTCAGGCTTCGGCTCGGCCTGAGTCCTCGGGCTCCTCGACCAGGCCGCTGGCGAAGGGGAATGCCTCCAGGAACTCCCGCCGGCCTGGGTCCTGCTCGGCCTCGGCCAGGTCCGCGAGGACCGTCAGGAACCGGCCGCTCTGGTCCTGCGGCAGCTTCCCCAGCACCCAGCTCACGCTCTCCATCATCTTCACCGCGGAGTCAGGGTCCACCTCGTCGTCCTCGCAGCTGTCGAGGAACCAGATGACGTCTACGACGAGTCCGGCAAGGACGGGCACCAGCGGGTCCGTTTCAGTCATCCGGGCAACCTATCCGACCCCGATGACAGCACCACCACCTCGGCCGACCCGCGTTCCGCGCCGGCCCCAACTACGAAGGAGCACCGACCTGATGAACGACAGTCCCGCCTAGCTGGCCGCGACGCGGCCAACCTCCGCACCCGCGCTGCCTTCAGACCGGCAAGACGTACCACATCTGGAACGAGGAAGCGTCTTCGATCCCGGTCCCAACGCAGTCCGCGCTGCGGACCCTGGAATGGGTCGGCCAGCGCGAGAACCTCTGCGTCGTCGGACCCTCCAGGGCCGGGAAGTCTCACTGCTGCGAGGCGCTCGGCCAGTCTGCGGTCGATGCCGGGATGACCGTCGCCTGGTTCACCATTGAAGACCTGGGGGCTCTGATCCGCCATCACCGCGTCGAGGGCGGCCTGCTGGGTGAAGGCGTTGAGGGGGTGATCGAAGTCGCCGAGCGTGAGCCGGCCGCAGGGAAAGTCGACCACGTAGGCCCGCGCCCCAGGCAGAGCTCTGCGAAGCAGGAGCGACCCAAGCGACCGGCTACTGAAGTCGCCGAGGCCGCAGGCAATCCAGGCCTTGGTGTCAGAGCTTCGGTCGCGTGGGTCGCTCGAGGGAGGGCGCCTACAGCGACCAAAGCCCAGCTACTGAGCGGCTCTTCAGTCGCTGCTCTGAGTCCCGGATGAAAACCGCAGGTCACTGGGCCTCGTAGTGAGGCGTCAGCGACCGAAGCGACTCAAGTTCGGGTATATGAAGAGGTTCTGCTCTCTTCGTGTGTGTCATATATAGGAGGCTTCAGTCGCTTCAGTCGCTGTTTTGGATCTTAGAGGCCTGTGAACTGGTGCTTTTCAGGACGGAGGAGCAGCGACCGAAGGTGGTTCGGTCGCTGCGATGTCTGCTGGGTAGCTGTGCTACCAGTCGATCCCTCATCGGTGCCGCACTGATGGTTCCTTTTTGCATGTGCTCCATGACCTCACCGGTCACATTCGCTACGCTGTGTCCGTCGTTGAGTCGCTTCGGTCGCTGATAGGGGATGCGCATGCCCGCTGAACTGCGCTTTTCTAGCAGCGACTCACGGCAGCCCACCTCTCAGTCTTCAGTCGCTGGGTCCCTGGCCACTGCCAGCTGGTGTGCACGCCGCGGCTGGCCAGTCCACCCCCTCGCGGCCGGCCGCAAAACGCCGGCCGCGAACTGCACGGACTGCCGCATGAACCCGCACCCACCTGCTCGGTGCTTCTGCCTGCCTGCAGGACGCTGGTGCCACGGCTTCCACGCCGCCACCCTCGACCAGCGCCGCATCACCAAGTGGTGGGACACTCACCCAGAATTCGGCGTGGGCGTCGCCTGCGGCCCGGCCAGTCTGGTCATCATCGACATCGACGCCCACCCCACGCAGCCCCCCAGCCGGGACCGGATCCTGCCCGGCATCCCCATCGCGGACGACATCGATCTCACCGGCCTGGCCAACGGCTTCCACACACTCGCGGTGCTCGCCGCACTGCGCGGCCAACCCAACCCAGCCGACGACGTCACCACCCTGCGCGTCCGTACCCCATCAGGCGGCATGCACGTCTGGTACAGGGCTGCCGACAACCGCCGCTGGAACTGCTCTGCCGGCTCGAGCCAAGGCCGAGCCCTGGCCTGGCAGGTCGACGTCCGCGCTCATGGCGGCTACATCGTCGCCCCCGGCACCACGACTCGGGACGGCACCTATACCCCCGTGGACAGCGTCCGAGAACCGTCCGTCCTGCCCACCTGGCTCGCCCAAGAACTCGAACGCACCGGTCACCTGCCTGCCCCCAGCGTTCCCGCTCCCCGGCCGGTCCCACCCCGCGCTCAACAAGCCATCCTCGCCGCAGGCGGCGGCCGCGACCGCACCCAGCGCATGCTCGCTTCTGTCCTCGCCCCCATCGAGGCCTGCGGCCAGGTATCTGAAGGCGCCGGGTTCTCCGACACGCTCAATCGCGCCGCCTACACCCTCGGAGGCCTCGTCGCTGCCGGCCGCCTCGCCGAGCAAGAAGCTGAACAAGCCCTCACTCGCGCCGCGTCCGCCGCCCGCCCAGGCCAGGAACGACGGGCCGAGCAGATCATCCGCAGCGGCATGGCCGCCGGCAGCAAACAGCCCCTCTACGCGCGCGAGGGCCGCCCATGACCACGCCCGGCAACGAGACAGAGACGCTCTTCGACTTCAATGCCGAAGCCGTCGCTGCCCAGATCCGTGCCCAAACGAGCCCCGCCCTGCCAGCGGCCACCGTCCCATTGCCCGCACAAGCCGGCGCCTCCCGCGCCGCCGCAGGCGAAGCGACCGCAATGGGACTACTGCCCGACACCCTCACCGATCGCGGCAACGCGAAACTCTTCGTCAAGCTCTACAACAACGACTACCGGCACGTGCCCGGCATCGGCTGGTATCGATGGGACACCACCCGCTGGCAGATCGACGAAGACGACACCGTCCTGTGGGCAGCAGGCGACCTCGCCGAAGCCATCGCCGCCCACGACCCCCGCGGCCTCTTCACCACCCAAGCCCTCCAACAACACCGCCGCCGCGCCCTGTCCACCACCGGCATCAACGCCATGCTGGCCCAGGCCAAATCCGCTCCCGGCATGGTCCTCAACGCCGCCCTCCTGGACGCCGACCCCTACGCCCTGTGCACCCCCGACGGCATCGTCGACCTGCGCACCGGCCTGGTGAAAACCCCCGACCCGAACAAGGACTTCCACTCCCGCTCCACCACCGTCGGACCCCAGCCCCTGCCCACCCCCCGCTGGCAGCGCTTCCTGACCGACACCTTCGGCGCCGACACCGAAGACCAGGAAATGATCACCTACCTCCAGCTGCTCCTGGGGTACTCCGTCACCGGCGACGTCGGCGGGCAAGTCCTGCCCTTCCTCTTCGGCTCCGGCAAAAACGGCAAATCAGTCCTGCTGGACGTGCTCATGAAACTCCTCGGCGACTACGCCGACGCAGCACCGCCTGGCTTCCTCATGGCCCGCCCCTACGAAGGCCACCCCACAGACCTCGCCGAACTCCACGGCCGACGCGTCATCGTCTGCTCCGAAGTCAAACACGGCGACAAATTCGACGAAGCCCGCGTCAAGCTCCTCACCGGCGGCGACCGCATCAAAGCCCGCCGCATGCGACAGGACTTCTTCAGCTTCGAACCCACCCACAAACTCTGGCTGCTGGGCAACCACCGGCCCGAAGTCGGCACCGGAGGCTTCGCCTTCTGGCGCCGCATGCGACTCATCCCCTTCGAACGAGTCGTCCCCGACCACCGCAAAATCGACAACCTCGCCGACATCCTCGTCACCGAAGAAGGCCCCGGCATCCTCGGCTGGCTCATCGACGGCGCCCGCCGCTACCTCGCCGGCGACCGAGACCTCACCGGACCCGAACGCGTCCGCATCGCCACCACCGCCTACGCCGAAACCGAAGACCACACCGGACGCTTCTACGAAGAATGCTGCACCCTCGGCCCCGAACTGCGCGCTGAGCAGACGGCGCTCTACGCCGTCTACAAGACCTGGTGCCAGAATGAAGGCGCACCGGCCATGTCCTCACGAGCGTTCGCCTCCCGCACCCGGGAACTCGTCGGACTAGCCTCGCCCAAACAGATGATCCTGTCCAACCAGCGCAAGCACTACCCCGGCATCGGCCTGCTCACCGACGACGAAAGGGACCCCAGCCCATGAGCTCCCTGATCACCGAGGACGAGATCAGCCACGAAGCCGACATCGTGTGGCTCGAGGACATCGACCATCTCGACTACGTCCGCCAAAGCCTGGACCGCCTGCCCACCCGCAAAGGCAAGCCGGCCTACCACCGCGACGGACGCATGGTCGGATACGCCCTCTTGGCACCCACCGCCAAACCCTCCCGCGCCTCCGGCACCTTCCGCCGCCGCGTCTTCTGGTTGCTGCCCCACGACCGCGACAACCAGCCCGACGGCCTCTACGCCAGAAGCGCCCCCGCCGAGGCCGTCGATCCGCGCACCCTCGAGGCCAGAGTGAAGGGATACAAGACCGAACGCTCAGAAGGCGGCCCTCCGTCGACCGCCATGCAGGAACTCGGCATAACCCTCCCGCTGTAACCACGCAGGGCCGTCTGGTCCACGACTTCCCCACTCAGGTCATAAAGCGTCTGCCCGCGTCCGGCGTGCAGGTCCCATGTCCCGGACGCGGAAGGCGTCACCCCAACGAGCGACATCCCTGTGAGATCCGATGCCGGTAGTCGGCTGACTCGGTCTGGTCCGCAGTTACGCGTCTCGATCGGCTTCCTGAGCTGCACGCTCCAGCCGGGTTCGATAGTTCTCCCACCACGCTGAGTCGCCCGGCGGCATGCTGTCGTTGCCCTGGTTCATCCCCACGGCCCCGTCTATGAGTTCCCGGAGGATGTCCGCGTGCCCAGCGTGCCGGTGTGTATCGGCGATCACGCGCACCACGGCATGGTGCAACGTCACCTCGTCCCTTCTGTTGGGCCACCATGGCACCTTGCCGATCGTGTCCAGAGCCAGCGCGTCGATCGTCGCGTCCGCGTGCGCCCACGCCCGGCGGTAAAGCTCCACGATGTGATCGCGTGACTCGTCGGCCGTGGCCCACATATCCGCGTTGGGCTCAGCACCGTCTTCGAGCCAGGGCAGCGGCTCGCCGGACGGCCGTCCGAAGGTGTCGCCGAGGTAGCCCAGCTCCACACTGGCCACGTGTTTCACCAGGCCCAAAAGGTTGGTGCCGGTCGGCGTCAGCGGGCGGCGGATGTCGTACTCCGAGAGCCCTTCGAGCTTCCAGAGCAAGGCATCACGGGCGGACTGCAGATAAAAGTGAAGGTCAGCCTTGGGATCCGATGCGGTCATGGGGCCAGTCTGCCGCTTGAATGATCTTCGCCCACCGCCTTTTCCGCTACTCGCGGCGAACCAGATCATCTGACACGGCGAGCCAATCGGACCAGATCACTTGAGACAGGGACCAGATCGACAGAGACAGGACAAGAAATCTCCGTCCCGCCACGCTGCGCCGCTGTCCTCTGACACTGAACATGGACTGTCTGCCATCCAAGTTGGACCGGTCAGGCGGTGATGAGGAGTTTCTCCTTCCAGGGCCGAAGGTGCAGGCCAACAGCCGCGAGGGTCGGCACCGAACGGGCGCAGCCGCCGCTCAGCGCGGAGTAGGCCCGGGAGGTGACGGCCGGGCTGCGCGAGGCGATGGACGACCTCCGGCGCTCCGTGCCGGTGCTCGCCGTCCGGGACCGCGACGATGCAACATGGAGTTCGAGATCTGCGGCCAGCCGCTGACTGTCAGTCCCTTACCCATCATTTCGGACACAGCGAGTTGAACGACACCTTCCGCCCCTATGTGGCATGTACGCTCCAGGACTTGTCGTTGTCGCTGACCAGACGGCGACGTCAACCGGTGTGCCAAGGGAGGCACGGTGCCGTTACGCTGGCCACCCTGGTTCACCTGCGGCACGGCGTCACGCACGATGTGCTGGCCTATGTCCCAGGCCCGGCTCGCCAAGGAGGTCTGGGACTACGAGCGCTACGCCGGGCACCGCGTCTGGGAAGGCGCCCGCGACACCAACGGCCGCACGTTCCCGTTCTGGCAGCGCCACCGCTACACCCGCTCCCAGACCTTCCCGCGGCTGCACGTCGTCCTGGCGGGCAGCACGAGGTTGCGCCAGGGGTTGCGGTAGGTGTTGCGCGGCCCGCAGGAACGCCCCTGCGTCCGCGCAGGTCACCGCCTGGGTTTGCCGTGGTCGGCCCGCTGACATCCCCGTTGCGGCTGCTCTGCCCATGTCCCTTGGCTGGAGTGAAGGAGTAAGGGACGGGCGGGATGGGTGGCGCGGTCGCGGCCGGGGACCGGGGCGCGCTCATCCGGTTGCGTGTCGGCCGGGGCCGCAGCGCCCGTGCCGGCCGTCAGCGCGGCGGCGACGTCCAACGGGGGACGTCGGCGGGGGAGAGGTCAGGGCGGGCACGGTGCAGGCGTGCGGGGTGGCGCCACCGGTCGGAGGCGTCACGGGCGACGTCGACGCCGACTTCCACCACCAGTTCCGGTTCCACCAGCGTGACGGTCAGCGTCTCCCGGCCGCCCCACCCGGCGGAGAACGACCAGCCCGTCCATGGATGACCGCGCCGGGCCGGAGCGAGCAGCCCGGCGGCTGTGCCGCTCGCCGCCCGGGCGAGGGTGGTGGTGCGGCCGGCGTCGTCGTACCTGCCGAGCAGCAGGCTGCTGGGGGCGGCCAGGGAGCCGGTGACCGCGCCGACGATCGCCTCGGTCGTCTCACGCACCTTGTACTTCCGCCACCCGCGCACCGCAAGCTCGTACACGCCGTCCAGCCGCTTGAAGAGCACGCCTTCCATCCCGACCGACGCCCACGTCAGCCAGTCACGCACGGTTTCCGGATCGGTGGTCGACGGGCACAGCGCCCACGGGGCGGACAGCCGACGGGCGGCGAACACGGACTCGAGCGCGGCCCTACGCCGCCGATATGGCCAGCTGGTCGTGTCGGTCCCCGACAACCGCAGCAGATCGAATGCGCCGAAGTGGGCCGGCCACTCACCCGCCGCCCGGGCCGCCCCGGCGCCGCGCCGCTGAAGCCGGTTCTGCAGCTGCTCGAAGGCGAGCCGTCCCGCGGCGTCCTATACGACCAGCTCGCCATCCAGCGCGGTGGCGTCCGGCAGATACGCGGCCCCGGCCTCAATCTGCGGGAACGCCAGCAGCATCTCGGTGCCGCGCCTGGAGCGCAGCACCACCTGGCCCGCATCGACGGAAAGCAGGGCCCGGAATCCATCCTTCTCCAGATTTTGATGTGTCTCATGAGACATCAGCTCCGGTTCTTGATTCCCAGAAAAGATCCAGAACCGGAGGCATGACTCATGTGAGCGTGCTGGGCATGCCTGGTTCCGCCTGAGCTGCGCGCCCTGGACGCTCCCGGCCTGCTCGCTGACGAGGACTCAGACGGAGCGGAGAGCTGAGAACTGCGGGTGCCGCGGACTGGGAGCCTACAGCGCCTCCGTCAGCACCACACCGAAGAAGGCCGCGCCGAGCCCAGGGGGTCATCCGGTCAGGGCCGCGAGGGTGTCGTCCAGGTCGGTGGCCTTGGGCTGGTTATAGGGAAGCTTGGCCAGGATCTTGCCCATGCCGCAGGTGTTGGTGAGGGCAGAGAAGACCAGGCCGCCGGCGACGCCGGCTGAGAGCCAGCGAGCCACGTTCCAGCGCTGTCCTGCGATCAGGCCGCTCAGGACGAGGGATCCTGCGGCGAGGCGGACCTGGCGGTCCATGGCCCAGGGGATGCGGGTGCCGGTCGGCCGGTGGGTGTCGTGGCCGAGTTGCGTCCAGGCGGTGGTGCCGCCGGTGAGGGTGGCGGCCGTGATGCCCTGGTCGGCCAGACTTCGGCAGGCTTGGGCGGAGCGGGCGCCTGAGGCGCACACGATGAGGAGGTCGCCGCGGTCTGCGGCGGTCTTCAGGACGGGCAGGGCGGCATCGAGGTGGTCGAGGGGGATGTTGTGGGCGCCGGGCAGGTGACCGGAGGCGTATTCGCCGGGGGTGCGCACGTCGATGACGGTCAGCTCGTGCAGGCGGGTGTTGGCCTGCTCGGCGGTCAGGGCGGTGGTGGGTACCACGGGGATCTTCCTTTGCTTGGTTAGGGTTACCCCTTCGGTAGGATACCCAAGGGGGTATCTCGAAGGAGTGTGGGTTGTGGAACTGGCGATGGCGGCTGAGGAACTGAAGACGGTGGTCAACCGGCTGCGCCGGGCGCAGGGCCAGATCGCCGGTGTGATCAAGATGATCGAGGAGGGGCGGGACTGCGAGGACGTGGTCACCCAGCTCGCCGCGGCGTCCCGGGCTCTGGACAAGGCCGGTTTCGCGATCATCGCCACGGGTCTGCAGCATTGCCTGACCGATGCGGACATGGCCGCTTCCGGTGACCGGGAGCAGATGCGGGCCCGGCTGGAGAAGTTGTTTCTGTCTCTGGCCTGAGCCGTGGCCGCGATGCCGAGTCATCGGTCTGACTCCTCAGGTGAGGGCGTCGATGAGCATGAAGGCGGCCACGGCCAGCAGCACGACGGCGAAGGTCCGTTGCAGCAGGGTGCCTGTGACTTTGGCTGCCAGGCGTTTGCCGTCCCAGGCGCCCAGGATCGCCGCCCCGGTGAAGGGGCCGATGACTGCCCAGTTGACGCCGGCGGTGGTGGCACCGCGGGTGGACAGGGACGCCAAAGAGTTCGTCGAGATGACCAGCAGGCTGGTGCCGACGGCGGCCTGCATCTCGAACGCCAGCACGGTGACCAGGGCCGGGACGGCGAGGAAGCCTCCGCCGACCCCGAGCAGTCCGGTCAGCGCGCCGAGCCCGGCGCCGGTTCCGGCGGCCTTGGCGGGCTGCGCCTCGCCGGCCGCCGGGCCGGTGTCGGCACGGCTGGGGCGCAGCATCTTGACGGCGGCGAGTGCGGCGACGGCAGCGAACGCGGCGGTCAGTACTGGCTGGGGCAGGCGGGATGCCGCCGCTCCTGCTGCAGCCGCGGGCAGGAGTCCGGCCGCAGCGAACAGGGCGCCGGCTCTCCATCGGACGTTTCCGGTGCGGGCGTGGGCGTACAGGGCGGTGAGCGAGGTGGCCGTGACGATGATCAGGCTGGCCGTGGTCGCGGCGGCCGGTGTGAAGCCGAGCAGGTAGATCAGCGCCGGGACGGCCAGGACGCTGCCGCCCCCGCCGAGCGCGCCGAGCGCGAGACCGACCACCGCCCCCGCGATCAGGGCCAGGATCAGAGCACTCACGCTATGACGCCCTGCTTACCGCCCGGCACGATGACCGGCAGCCCCGCACGCGCCCAGGCAGTCATGCCGCCGGTGACGTCCGCGGCCTGAACACCGCGTCCGGCCAGCAGCTTGGCGGCCTGCTGGGAGCGGTGACCTGAACGACAGATCGTGACCACCGGCCTGCCCTGCGCGGTCGTCGGGAGCGGCGCCCCTGCCGCAAGCCGGGAGAGGGGCAGGGGCAGCGCGTCGGGCGCGTGCCCGGCGTTCCACTCCGGTGTTTCGCGGACGTCCAGCAGGACGGCGGTGCGGTCGCTGGTCTGCTGGTGGGCCTGCTGGGGGGTGAGGCGGCCGGGGCTGCGGCGGAGAAGCGAGAACATCGTTCGATCACCTTCGTGCGGTGGCGAGGTAAGAGGTGTCAGTGGGTGCCGTCGGGGCGGGTGAGGGTCAGTCCTGCTTCGGTGGCGGCGTCGAATCCGTCGTCGATGGCGACCACGTCACGGCCGGCGGCATCGAGCAGGGAGGCGGCGATCGCCGCGCGCATCCCTCCGGCGCAGTGCACCCAGACCACACCGCCCGGCACCTCGCCGATGCGGCCGTGCAGCTCGTGGATCGGGATGTGGACGGACCCGTCGATGTAGCTGCCCGCGCGCTCCGAGTCCCGGCGCACGTCCAGAACGACGATGTCGTCGCCGCGCTCACGGAAATCGGCAAGGTCGGCGAAGCGGGCACGGGGGAAGGAGGCGATCTGCTCACCCTCACGGATCCAGTCGGCCGGGGCACCGGTGGCGGCGGCGACCGGGCGGTCGATGCCCACCCGCGCCAGCTCCCGCTGTGCGTCGGCGATCTGCTCCGCAGTCTCGGCGAGCAGAGTGACGGGCTTGCCCCACGGGATCAGCCAGGCCAGGTAGGTGGCGAGCTTGCCCTCGCCCTCGAAGTTGAGCGCTCCGGCCACGTGCCCCTCGGCGAAGGCCATGCGGCTGCGCAGGTCCACCACCCACTCGCCCGCGGCCAGCCGTGAGGCGATCTCCTCGGCGTCCGCACGCCTCGGCGGGGTGAGGTCGACCGGTGCGGGACCTGCGGCGTTGGCCGGGCCCATGTGCGCGTAGTAGGCGGGTACGTCGTCCAGCCCGGCGAGCATCCGGGCAACGAAGGTGTCCACATCCAGGGTCAGCGCGTCGTTGGTCTCGCGCTCCTTGCCGATCGTGGTTGCGTCTCCCTCGGCCTGCGAGGAGGAGCAAAAGCTGCCGAACCCGTGGGTGGGCAGTACCGGCACCTCGTCGGCCAGCCGGTGGGCGGAGGCGTGCTGGGCGCGGGCCAACTGCTCGGTCAACCGTGGCTCGACCAGGTCAGGGCGGCCGACGGAGCCGATCAGCAGGGATCCGCCGGTGAAGGCCGCCACACCGCGTTCGTCCTCCGTGAGGGCGTAGGAGGTGTGGTGCGGGGTGTGCCCGGGCGTGGCGATCGCGCGCAGCACCAGCCCCTCGTCCACGGTCACGGTGTCGCCGTCTGTGACCGGGGTGTGGTCGAACGACACGTTGGCCCCGGTCGGCACCAGGTACCGGGCACCGGTGACGCGCGCCAGCTCCAGACCGCCGGTGACGTAGTCGTTGTGCACGTGCGTCTCGGCCACGAAAGCGATACGCACCCCACGGCGGGCCGCTGCGGCAATGGCCTGGTCGATGTCCCGCGGCGGGTCTATGACCACCGCGGCACCGGGTCCGCCGGCCAGATAGCTGCGGTTGCCCAGGCCCTCGAACTCCAGGGTGTCGACGAAGAACACGACTCACGACTCCTTTCAAAGAATGTACCCCGGGGGGTATCTGACCTTCACCCTAACAGCTATACCCGGGGGGGTATTCCATAGGTGGGGAGCCCCCCTTCAAGGCTTCAGCTGACGCCCGCCGGGTACCCGGCGGGGTATATAGGAATCAGTCGTTCCGCACTATCCGGGAGTGTCCGTGTCCTACGACCGCACCGTCCGTCTCGACACCGACTTCGACACCGCCGTGACCGCCGTACGTAAGGCCCTGGCCGATCAGGGCTTCGGCATCCTCACCGAGATCGACGTCAAGGCCACCCTCAAAGCCAAACTCGGCCACGACATGGAGGACTACCTGATCCTCGGCGCCTGCAACCCGCCGCTAGCCCATCAGGCCCTTGAAGCCGACCGCAGCATCGGGCTGCTCCTGCCGTGCAACGTCGTGGTCCGCCGCCACGGCGCTCGTCCAGGCTCTCGACCCAGGCACCCTAGTCACCCTCACCGGCCTGCCCGCCCTGGAGCCGGTCGCCGCCGACGCCACGGCCCGACTGGATGCCGCCCTGCGCTCCCTCACCTGACCCATTCCCGCCCGGCCGATGCCCCCAGGCGGACTCCAGTCGAGGAAGGTTGAGCAGACGCCTCTGGCAAGTGACCGGCTGCTTCTGAGAGCAGCCCACAGCCGATCATGCTTCTGCAGGTCGCAACTTGCAGAACCTCTCTCGCGCATCGGCGCTACGGGGAAGCGATCAACGCTCCTTGCCATGTCGGCCCGCCAGCCCCCAGCTGCTGGAGCAGCCCGCCCTCGCCGGTCAGCTGCAGACCCTCGGCTCGGGCCCGGCCCACCAGCTCGTCGATCAACTGGTCGTCTACAGCCTTCGCCCGTACAGCCTCCATGGGCTCGACAGACTCAGATCCGGACACGTTCTCACTGGTCATCGATGCGTCTTCCATGATCGGGAGTTACACCGAACGTCTTACAGTCCCGCGCAAGGTCTCGACGGCACCTCTTTGTGGTGATGGCGTTGTCACGTTGTTGGGTGGGGGGCTGTCTGACGGTGTGCCGGGGCGTGGTGGAGCCGATTCCGGGCTTGCTCACGGCGCGGTGGGAAGGCTGGCGACGCGGGTGATCTGCTCCCAGATGGTGAAGCGGACGTCATCTCGGCGCGGTAGTGGTGTGCGGGCATCAGGTGGCGGCGGGGCCGGAAGTGGGGCGAGATGCCGCTGAACGCGGAGAGGAACCGTTGTGCTCCGCCCACGGAGCGGAAGCCCTTCATCGCCCGTTCCCGCTGCCTGGTGGGTTGGTGGCTGTTCTCCGACCGGTTGTTCAGGTGTTTCGACTGGCGGTGCTCGACGCAGGGTATGACCTCGCGGCGGGCGGCGCCGTATGAGCGGAGCTTGTCGGTGACGGCCACCCGCGGCACCGTGCGGGTCTTCTCCAGCAGGCGCAAGAAGCGTCTGGCCGCGGCCTCGTCCGCCGGTTCTGCACCAGGATGTCGAGGACGTTGCCGTTTTGGTCGATGGCCCGCCATAGGTACTGCAACCGTCCGTTGATCTTGATGAAGACCTCGTCCAGGTGCCACTTGTCCCCGGGCCGGGGCTGCCGGCGGCGCAGCGCGCCTGTGTAGGCCTGCCCGGACTTCGGGGGTGACCCGCGGCGGGAGAGCGTAGTGCCCCCTGGAAGGGGGTCAGGAACACCCTGACGCTCCTGACCGACGACGCACGTCAGGGTTTCGTTGACACAGGGTCTTGGGTGCCTACTCGTCTGGAACGTGACCGATGACCCACCATTCGTCTATGTCTGCTTCGTCCAGGTCCACGATGAGTCGGTCTGTCATACGCCCGATCTCGGCTTCATCTGACGTCGCGGGAAGGCTGGCCCGCAACCCGCTTGAGGCTTCCCAGTATTCGCGAAAGATCGGATTCTGAAGCATGCCGCGCAGGTACCCGAAGAGCTCCGCCTTCGTGGTGAGTCCAAGCCTCCAGGCGAGCAGCGCATTGGTGTACATGGCGTTGGCGACGAGGTACTGCCGACGCCTCGTGTCATCAACGTCCCGGTCGTACGTGTCGAATACGGCGGCCAGGTCTGGATCATCAAGCGCCTTGATCAGTAGATCCATATGGAGGCGCTGCTGCTCGATGAGCCGCGTTTCGCGGGTGTCGGCCAGTCGATTCTGTCCGGCATACCGAGGGCGCCCCATAAGTAGGTTGCGGTCTCGGACACGTGCGAGCAGTCGCGCGGCCCCACCTCGCATCCTTCCTGCCCACACCCTTGGCGTTTCAGGCTCACGTAGGGACGCTTCCATCTGACTCAGGATTTCCCGGTGGACGCGAAGGGCGTCTTGCCGGGTCGGCTCCCGGTGCATCCCTACGTCGAGAACCGCCGTAGCTATCTCCTGGAGAGACCGGCTGCTGAAATCCGGGTAGACGGAGGAGACCATGTCCTGCATGAGACGGCCCAACGGGACCCTCTCGGAGGGCCCCCCACCGTGGTTCAAGTGGTCACTCATTGGCCACACGCCCAACACTTGTAAGCCTGAGCCAGACTGAACGCCAGAGTCTGTGCCGTGAGTTCCGCCGTGCGCTCCGCCTCGTCTGGCGACATGCCCTCAAGTTCCGCCGCTCTGTCTGCTATGTGCTGCACCGTGCGGGTCCAGTGGTCCTTCGCCATGTCAACGTCTCCACGATGAGGCTTCTCGATGAAGTCCCTGACAAACGCGCGCGCATTCCGGCCGTCACGGCTCAGCTCGTACAGAGACCTCATAGGCCGCTCGAGCGTGACGGCGCTCCTGAACTGCCGGCCGGCGGCGGGGCCGGCATTCGCGGGGGCGGACCCGGACCTCCGGCCCGAGCACGCATCTGCTCGAGGAGGGCTTCAAGCGCGATCGTCCGGCGCCCCTCTATTTTCCGCGTCACGAGGTAGCCCGCCGTCGCACCGATGAACGCTGGAACGATGAGCCACCCGGCCAGCGACAGCACGTACCCGAAAACAGGAACGGCTGCTTCGGCCGGTGGCTTGAGCCCTACAAGGACCTCATACGCCGCTCGCCAGCCCAGCAGGACGCCCCCTAGGACGTACACCACCATGAAGCAGAGGAGCCACAACGAAGCGTGCTTGATCATCCAGTACTGCGTGCGGCCGAACCGCGACAGCGAACGCACCCGGTCCCTCGCGGTCTCCTGCCAGGTGTTCCGAGGCACCTGCGGGGCGGGCTGACTCATGACGGCAAGGTAGCGAAGAACGTCAGATTGCGGCAGAGGGCCAAACGTAGCGCCGCCGACAGGGATCGGTCCCGGTAAGGGCTACCCCAAGATCAACAGCTTTTACGCAACCGGGCTCGTGCTGCACTCGATCGCTGCGAACTGGACTGAACTCGAGTCCGAACAGCCCGCGGTCGGCAGCCGGAACCACACATTCGCCGCTGCCAGGCAATGGCACGTCGAACGACGACACCTGGTCGGTCGCGGCCTGGTCCTCGGGGGTGAAGGTGCCGGCGCGTGGCCGCGGCGGCGAAGGAGCATCTGCGGAGTGGAGCCGCTGCCGCGGCAACTTGATGGTGTTCGTGTGAGAAATGAAGGAAGAGGGGTGTGACGGGAAGGCGAAGGCGTCTGTGTCCGCCTCTAGCGGGCTGTCGCGGCCCTCAAGGTCGAATCTGCCGACCCCTCAGAGTTAGCCCCTCCAAGGTGCCATTCTGTGAGTCGCTTTTGTGTCATATGTACTCTAGGGACCTCAAGCCGTGCTTGAAATCTGCGGTGTGGGACGATCGAGCGGTGACTCGAGGCATAGACAGTGACCGCACTCTGGAGGAGCTTGAGCTCGACCGATGGCCGGCCCCGCCAGTTGATGCAAGTCGCCTCATTGCAACGGCGCATGCCCTTCGGCGTCGGCCGATCGGCAAGCTGACCGTTGAGGACATGCGTCTCCTGATCGGACAGGACGTGGGGCTCGCTCATCTCCTGCCGCTCGCGTTGAGGGTGTTGCGCGACGACCCCATGGCTGAGGGCGACATGTACCCAGGCGATCTGCTGTTCGCGGTTGTGACCAGAAGCCCGGCCCTCTGGAAGGAGAGGCCGGACCTCGGCCGAGAACTGCGCGTCATCGTCTCGGAACTGACCGACCTGCCGCCGTTCTTGACCCAGGCAACGGCGATTTTTCTGGCCCGATAGGTGTTCGACGTGGGGCAGCCTGTCGCACTGCTTACAAGGGCTGCAGAACGAGGCAACGCCGTCCCGACCGCACTGCGGGGCAGCCGCGCGTCAGGAAGCGCAAGACAGGCGACTCGTGCAGAGGCTGTCGTCCCGGCCAACGCGGATTTCAGGTCGCTGCGGATCACATACCAGCCTGCCGGAGCACTGCCGACGGAGAAACCGTGGCAGAGGCCGCTTCGTTTCGGCAGGCCGCCCGGCTTCCCCGCCTCCGTGTGGGGCAACGGCCTCTGACGCCGACGAGCTCGTCGACCAGTTGCTGGCTTCGCTTGGCCTCAAGCTCAGCGGTCTTCCCGAGTGCACGCTGACGATGATGCGGTCGATGCTCACCGACCAGGCAGCTGCCATCACATCCCGGCCGCTCTCGGCCGGTAGATCGATAGCGTCGTTGCCGCCATGCGCCCTGCCGAGGATGGATCCCGAACTACGGGCTGCGCTGGCGGTCACCGCGTTGCTGTGTGTGACCATCGGCCTGCGGCTCCTCGGTCTGGCCTCCTTCACGAAGCCCCTGCGGATCACATCGCCGCGTTGCTCCGCCCCGCCATCAAGGCCCTGGCAGGACCGCCGGGGTGAAGCCGATGCCTCGCTCGCTCGGAGTGTGAGCAGGCTGTGCTCAGGCTCGGCAGCGGTAGTAGGGGTGGAACGGGCTCCACCGAGTTTCCGTGTCGGCTTCAGTGGGTTGGCGCGGTGGCGGGATGGGGGGAAGAACGCTTCGTAGATCCTCGGGCTTCGGTGGAGGGCGACGGACGTGTGGGTGGAGAAATGCTGCTCAACCTCCGTCTGGTCCGCCCCATCCGGTACAGCCATCCAGTACCCCCAGCACGCCCAACCGCGCAACTAGGGTGCGTGACAGGAGTCGAACCGACTCGGGTCGTTGAGTAAACGACTCGCTTGTGTGAGACAGGACAGCACTGCGCCACTCCCCCACTCCTTGATGCTTCAGGTCCTCGGTGATTACGCCGTAATCACCGAGGACCAGTAGACGGACCGATCTGGTCGCCATGCGGGGGATGGGCGCGCTCCGGATGGTCGTCGTCGCGGGGCGGTCGCAGGCGCTGTGCCGGCAAGGGAGGTGATTACGGCGTAATCACCGTCGTGGGGTGGGAGTTCAGCCGGGTTGCCTTCGATGGCGTTCAGACGTCCGCAACAACTTGGTCTACCTAACGTGTCGATGGTGCCTTTGATCATGGACGTTAGTATGGTGTCCTGCATGAGTTCGCCAGCCACCTCCAGCGACCGCGAGAAGGTCGTCTCCAAACTGCCGGGATGGCTCCGGCAGAACCTCAAGATCAGAACCGCCCAACACGGCATCGACATCCAGACCGCCGTGGAACAAGGCATCAGCGACTGGTGCAACCTGGCCTCCACCACCGCACCCGTCGATACCGCAGGCGCCGACTCCTTCTCCACCTTCCTGCCCCCCGGGCAGTGGGAAGGCTTCCGACAGGTCACCGCCGACCGTGGCGTCTCCCTCATCCAGGGCCTGGCCCAGTCCGTCCAGCTCTGGCTCGACAGCAACCCAGCGCCCGAGATCGAACGGCCCACCGTCACCCGCCGCATCATCGTCTGCAACCAGAAAGGCGGCGTCGGCAAGACGGCGATCACCGCCGGCCTCGGCGAAGCCCTCGCCGAAGACTCCAACGGCCTGCACTCCGTGCGCGTCGCCAAGGCGCTCGCCAAAGCCCTACGAGCGAGCGACGCACACCCCGAGACAGAGCCGACCAGCGACCCCCTCGACATCGAGAACCTGCCCGGCCTCGGACTGCGCGTACTGCTGGTCGACTTCGACCCACAGTGCCACCTCAGCAACCAACTCGGCGCTGCTCCACTGCCGATGAATGGCGACAGCCTCACCAACCACATGGCCGGCGACCCCAAGGGCGCCCTCTGCGACCTCATCGTCTCCATCGACGAGGACACCTTCGGCGGGCGCCTCCACCTCCTGCCGGCCTGCAACGACGCCTTCCTCCTCGACGTAAGGCTGTCCGCAGTACGCGCACGAGAAGCCGCCCTGGAACGCGCACTCGCCCCCCTCGAAGCCGACTACGACGTCATCCTCATCGACTGCCCGCCCAGCCTCGGCCTCAGCATGGACGCCGCCGCCTACTACGGCCGCCGCCGCGACGGCGAAAAGCCCGGCCAATCCGGCGCCCTCATCGTCGTACAGGCCGAAGACAGCTCCGCCGACGCCTACGAACTGCTCACCACCCAGATCGACGACCTCCGCGGCGACCTCCAGGTCGACATCGACTACCTCGGCATCGTCGTCAACCTCTACGACTCCCGCCGCGGCTACATCGCCACCTCCTCGCTCCAAGGATGGGTCGACATAAAGGATCCACGAGTCGTCGGCCTCATCGGCGACCTCAAGGAGCAGAAGGAAGCAGTCCGGATGAAGCAGCCGCTGCTGTCGTATGCTCCCAAATCGCAGCAGGCGATCGGCATGCGCGCACTGGCCAGGGAGATCGCATGAGCAAGGCCGACCAACTGGGAGCCGGCCGCTTCGGCGGCACCCGTCCCGTGAGCGCGCGTCGTCAGGCCGTCGCCGCCGCCACAGGCGTTCCCACCGACGGCATCGCCCCACCCACCCAGCTCTCGCCGCACCGCATCAGCCTCAACCCCGACAACCCCCGCTCCAAACTGGGTGACCTCACCGACCTGGCGGGAAGCCTCGAAACTCACGGCCAGAAGCAGGCCATCACGGTCATGAACCGCGACGCCTACCTCCAAGCCAATCCGCAGCGCGAGGCCGACCTCGAAGCGGACACCACCTACGTCGTCATCGACGGCAGCAGTCGTCTCGCCGCCGCCCGCGAAGCCGGACTCACCACGGTCAAAGTCATGGTCAGCGACGACCAAGGAACGACCGCTGAAGAGCTCCTCGAGTCCGCTCTCGTTGCCAACATCCACCGACAAGACCTTGAGGAACTCGACGAAGCCCGGGCTCTGCAACGGCTCCTGGCCATACACGGGAGCCAGCGGGCCCTGGCGAAACGGCTTCACCGATCCCAAGGCTGGGTGTCCCAGCGTCTCGCACTGCTCAACCTGACTCCCGAACTGCAGTCCCGCATCGGCAAGGAACCTATCGACCTGCTGCGCGCTGTCGGCAACAAGCCCGCCGACGAGCAGGAAGCGGCCCTGGACGAGCTGAAGGCAGAACGTGCGAGGAAAGAAGAAGCGAAGGCACACGCGTCCAGGCCTCACCCTTCGCAGCCAGCTGAAAATGCGGAGGCCGGCCCCACAGCGGGGGAGCAGGGTGGTGATTACGGCGTAATCACCAAGGCGTCGGCCTCGCCGACTCAAAGGGGGACCAAGGGAGAATCGCCCAATGCCGGTCAGGCGGCTGGCACGGACGATGAGCTGCCGACTGGGAGGCCGGGGGAGGCCACGCCATCTGTCCCCGCACAAGCGACCACCGTCCCAGCGGCAGCTGGTGCAGAGGACCAGAAACCGAAGCGGTTCCCCTACGAGGACGGCGTCTATGCTGCGCAGCATCTGATCCACAAGATGCCGTCGGACGAGTTCAGCAAGATGCTGGACCTGCTCATTCAGCACAGGGACAGTCAGCCCGCCCCGGTCGGTTGACCCCGTGCAGCAGCCAGCCACGACCTAGCGGTATCGAGAGCGAGGGCCGGTTTCCCACGTGCGGGAAACCGGCCCTTCGTCGTTTCCTGCTTCACGACCCACCAAGGACATGGCACGGACCCGGCGTCAGAAGACGCGCGGGGCTCCGGCCACGACCTCGATTCCGTACCGCCCAGTCGCCCGGCTACCCGCGCCGGACCCGCAGACCCCGGGCGCGCACCGGACCGCCTGCGGGTTCCTAGAGGGCACCGTTGCGGTGCATGGCGCATAGGACATCGGTTCGTAGAGCTGGCCGCGGTCATCTGGTCCGCGTCGACAGAGCGACAGGCTGCCCTCGTCGACAGCGCAGAGCCCACAAGCTCGGCCCCTGGCTTTGACAGCGGTCCATGGCCCCGCTTGGCGCTCTTGGGTTCTACAGGTGGTTGCAACACCTGACCCTGCGGGGTGTTGCGATGGCCAAGCCGCGGCGAACATCGAAGAAGCGCGGACCTGCTCCGTTGGCGGACAAGCGTGATCATTACCTTCGCCTCAGGGCGCAAAGATGCGTCGGCGGTGGCGGATGTCGGCGTCCATGGCGTGCGGGGCTGTGATGGTGCAGTCCTGCGGCACGGTCCGTATAGCGAGGCAAACACCACTGGTGATCTGGCAGCGCTGGCCGACCGCGACGCCGGGCCCGATGCTGATGTTGTTGCCGGTCTGGGTGTCGTCTCCGATGAGCGCCCCGAACTGGGTTGTGCCTGAGCGGTACAGGCCGTTCGCGGTCCGCATGATCACTTCCCGGTCGGGCCGGCGCATGTCTGCGGTCATGTTGATCGCGGCTACGGTGACGCTGGCGGACAGGTGGGTGCGGGTCCCGAGGATCGTTCGGTTGACGCCGATCCGGTGCCCGAGAACGGCTCCTTCTCCGACGAACGTGGCTGTGACTTCGCAGTTGAAGCCGATCTGGGCGCCGGCGCACAGGACGCTGCCCTTGCGCACGGTCGTGAATTCGTGGACCTTGACGTCCGGTCCGATGATCACGTCGTCGCCGATGATCGCCGTGGGGTGGATGAACGCGGAGGGGTGGATGCGCTGGCTCTTCCCCAGCGCGATCAGGGCTTCGCGGTGGAGGCCCGTCCACTGTGCCAGGAAGGCGGATAGCTCGAACGTCTCCAGGCCGCCGTAGACGGTCGTGGCGATGGCGCCCTCGGTGGGCGCGGTGACGTAGTCGCCGAGGTTGATCCGGTCCACTGCTGTGGCCCTTCCGTACGGTCCGGGGCCTGGGACCGGCAGGGGTAGGCTCGCCGTTCATCTGGCCTCGGAAGGAAGTGGTGGTGGTCGTGACCCGGCCGCGTGTGGGTGTCGCCGTGCTGACGATGGGGGACCGGATGCCGGAACTGCTGGCGCTGCTCGCTTCGGTGGCCCAGCAGGAGGAACCGGCGGCCCGGGTCGTGGTGGTCGGCAACGGTGCGGCGCTGCCGGATCTGCCCGACGGGGTGACCGGGGTGGAGCTGGAGGAGAACCTGGGGGTGTCCGGCGGCCGCAACGTCGCGTGGCGCCGCCTGCGGGACTTCGGGGACGTCGACGTCCTGGTGGACCTGGACGACGACGGCCTGCTGACCGAGACCGACGTCTTCCGGCGGATCGCCGACCTGTACGCGGCAGACCGCCGGCTGGGCATCGTCTCGTTCCGGATCGCGGACGAGACCGGCCAGACGCAGCGGCGGCATGTGCCCCGCCTGCGGGCAGGCGACCCGATGAGGCGCGGCCTGGTGACGACGTTCCTGGGCGGCGGGCACGCCCTGTCGATGCCGATGCTCGAGGAGACCGGCGGCTGGCCGGACGCCTTCTTCTTCACGCACGAGGAGACCGATCTGGCCTGGCGGGCGGTGGACCGCGGCTGGGACATCCTCTATGAACCGCAGCTGGTGCTCCAGCACCCGAAGACGTCTCCGGCCCGGCACGCGGTCTACTACCGGATGACAGCCCGCAACCGGGTCTGGCTGGCCAAGCGGCGCCTGCCCGCACCGCTGGTGCCGGTCTACCTCGGCGTGTGGGCGGCGCTGACCGTGGCCCGCACCCGTTCCGCGGCGGGGCTGCGCGCCTGGTTCGGGGGGTTCGCCGAGGGCATCCGGACGCCTGGCGGCCCGCGGCGTCCGATGCGCTGGGGGACGGTCTGGCGCCTGACCCGGCTGGGCCGGCCACCGATCGTCTAAGCCGCGGCCGGCTCCCGCCGCAGCCAGTCCGGCACGGCACCCGGGGTGTCCTGGAGCCACTTCACGTAGCGGGCCACGCCCTCGGCGATGGTGACCTTCGGCTTCCAGCCCAGGACGTTCTCCATGCGGCGGGTGGCGGCGTATCCGCCGAGGGGGTCGCCGGCCGGGAGGGGCGTCGTCAGAAGCGGCGTGTTCGGGTAGTGCGCCTGGACCAGCTGGGCGACCTGCCTGACGCTGGTCGGGACGCCTGTTCCGATGTTCACGGTCTCGGTGTGAGCGCGTGCGCTGGTCAGGGCCCTCAACGTGCCTTCGGCTATGTCGTCCACGTGGACCATGTCCCGCACCTGCCGGCCGCCGCCGTTCAGGCGGAGCGGGAGACCGAGGTGGGCCCGCGCTGCGAACCAGGCGACGACCCAGGAATGGGAATGGGGCTTGACGGTCTGCGGTTCGCCGTAGACGGAGAAGTAGCGGACGATCGCGTACGACGTGCCCACTTGGCCCAGGACGAGCGCGGTCTGTGCCTCGCCCCACGCCTTCGTGTTGCCGTAGACGGACTTCGGGCGCGTTTGGGTGAACTCGTGGAACCGGGGTGGGATACGGCCGTGGACGGACTCCAAGAGCTGGCGCATGGTGAGCAGTTCGGGTCTGTCGGTCTCCTCGGGATTGCCGTCGCCGTAGACGCTGGCTGAGGAGACGAAAACCATCCGGCGCACGCGGTCCGTCGCCGCGACGGCGTCCAGGACGTGCTGGGTGCCGGCCACGTTGGTGTCGATGGCGGCCAGCGGTTCGCGGGTGCAGGCAGCGACGTCTGCCAGGGCGGCGGCGTGAATCACGTAGTCCGAGTCCGCGACCAGCTTCCGCACGAGCGCGGTGTCCCGGACGTCCCCCAAGATCACGTCCGGGTTCCCGACGCGGACGCCAAACAAGTCGGCGTACACGGGCGCGGGGTAGGCGTTCATGGTGCACAGGGCCACCGGGCGGGCGCCCAGGTCCCGCAGGCGAGCGGTGATGCGGGAGCCGATGAGCCCGGCGCCGCCCGTCACCAGGACGGTGGCGCCCGCCAGAGCGCCGAGGTCTGAGAAGTGGTCCACGATGCCTCCAGAGAACAGGGTCCGGGTGGAACGCGACAGGCGGCCGGCCTCGCAATCAGTGAAGCCGCGGTCACTGCGCGCGGGTACCGTGAGGAGTGCAGCAGCCTGTTCAATCCGTTCAAGATTGGCTCAGGGGGCGCGAGTTGACGGAGCGTCGAAATCCGAACACCGCGCTCGCGGACGCCATCGCCGAGGCCGGCTGCACCTACGAGTCCCTGGCCAGGGAGGTCCGCACCGTCGCCGCCGAAGCAGGGGAGAGGCTGCACACCTCGCGCTCAGCCGTTCACTCCTGGGTCGCGGGCGGTACCCCAAGCGGTCAGACCCGCTCGTACATCGCCGAGGCTCTCACCAGAAGGATGAAACGGAAGGTCACGCTCACCGAGATCGGTCTAGGCTGCGCAGGCATCGGGGACGCCCTGGGGCCCGATCCGCTGGCCAGCGCCACCGACCTTGGGAGGTTCGTGATGCTCCGCCGTAGGGAGTTCCTCAACGCCGCCTTCGCCACGGCCGCCGTCAGCCTGCCCCTCGCGTACGACCACGAGGCGATCGCCGCCACCCTCAGAGCGGCCGAGTGCGGCGCCGGCGTCGGGCCCGAGGAGGTCGCCACCATCGGGCAGCTCACAGAGACCTTCCGGAGGGCGGACCACCGCTTGGGCGGAGGACACGGCCTGACGACGGCGACCGCATACCTCACGGACACGGTCGTTCCCATGCTCGAGGGGCGCTTCAGATCGGAATCGACACGCCGCAGCGCATTCGGAGCGGCAGCCACACTGGCATGTCTGGTCGGCTGGAAGCATCACGACCTGAGCCGTGAAGGCGCCGCCCAGCGCTACTACCTGCTCGGCTTCCAGCTGGCCTGCGAATCCGACCCTCACGGGCACGGCGCATGGATGATGCGGGCCATGACCCACCAGGCACTCGACCTCGGTCACCCCGGCTCATGCGTCGACCTGGCGGAGGAAGCACTGCGGCGCGCGTCGGGCAAGGTCGACCGGCAGACTGAGGCGCTCCTGCTCGTCACCTGCGCCAGGGCGTACGGGGCCGTCGGGCAGGGCGTGAAGGCCGCGGCCTCCCTGTTGAAGGCCGAAGACGCAATGCTGGCCGACAATGATCGGCCGCCTTCTTACGCCGCAGCTTCCGGGCCCGTTTCGGCCACCGTCGCCTCCCACACCGGCAAGACCCTCACGGAAATCAAAGACCACCGGGCGGCGGAGAAGCACTACCGCGCTGCACTCAAGGGCCGGGTGCCGGGCGCCTACCAGCGCGTGCACGGCCTCACCATGGTCAACCTCGGCAAGTCGGTCGCAGCCCAGCACCGGCACGAAGAGGCCGTGGCCCTGTGGAGCCGCTCCCTCGACTTCATGGACGGCGTGACCTCCGACCGCAACCGCAAGGAGATCACGTCGATCCAGTCCGCAGCAGCCGGCTACCGAAGGCGCCGAGTTCCCGGATCTGAGGCCCTCACCCAGCGGGCTTCAGAATCGTGCTGATCCTCGACGACGACGGCCTGCTGCCCCAGACCGACACCCTCCGGCTGCTCAGGGAGGCATTCAACGCGAACCCCGGCCTCGGGATCGTGGGATTGCGCATCGCGGACGAGGAAGGCATCTCCCAACGCAGACACGTACCCCGTCTCGGCGGCGCCGACCCGCTCATCTCCGGGCCCGTCACGACCTTCCTGGGCGGCGCCCACGCCATCCGCATGCGAGTGATCGACCAAGTCGGCGACTTCCCCGCGCAGTTCTTCTACGCCCACGAGGAGACGGACTTCGCCTGGCGTGCCCTCGACGCCGGCTGGGAGATCGACTACCGGGCTGACCTGGTACTGACGCACCCACGCACCGCACCGTCCCGCCACGCGGTCTACTACCGCAACACCGGACGCAACCGCGTCTGGCTGGCGAAGCGACACCTGCCCGCCGTACTGGTCCCCCTGTACCTCGCCTCGTGGGCGGTGTACACCCTGGTACTACGCCCCCCACTGGCAGGGCTGAAGTCGTGGTGGGCCGGATTCTTCGAGGGTGTGCTGAGCGCCTGTCCGCCCCGTCGCCCCATGCGGTGGCGGACCGTGTGGCGCATGACCCGGCTGGGCCGACCGCCAGTGATCTAACCCGTCCGGCGTCCGACCGCCAAATGTGACCAGAGCCCGGGCCACGGCGACCCGCTGGCACTGGCCGCCGGAGACCCGATCGGTCGGCCGGGGCGGGGGCGCTCTGGCCATGGGGCCCGGTTCGCCTTCACTGGCGGGCGGGAGGGGTGGGTGTGGATGCTCCTCACCGCCGTCGGCGTGTGGCTCGGCGTGGCTCTGCTGCTGTTCGCCGCGATCCCCAACGCGCTGGCCGTCCGGCGCGACCGCGAGACGGCGCGCAGTGCCCTGAGTTGTGGCGCTAAGTCGCCGCTGGAGAAGGCGGACGACCTCCTGGTGATCGGCGAGGCCGGGACCACGTTCCGTGACAAGGAGGTACGCGGAAGGGAGTTGCAGCCCGAGGGTCCCAGGTACTACAGCCGGAGATCTTGAGGGTCGCTGATGGGTGGGTCGGCTGGTGGTGTTTCCAGGCGCGGAGGGGGAGAGAGAGGGTCCCCGCGGCGTCGGTAGTGGCTGACCTGCGCTAGCGGCGTGGAACCTGGTGCCCACCCGACGCGACAGTCGGGCATTCAACCTGCCCAGACTTCGGAAATCCCCACCGACTCGCACTACAGAGGGTCCGTCAGCAAGCTGACGGACCCTCATGACTGATCGAGGCTAGGAGGACGCCTCTTGCAGTGCGGGCTTCTATGTAACGCGAGGGGGGAAGTCATCCCAAATCGGGGCACCGGCTTCGATCATTCGATGCACGACTTCGTCGTGCGACTCCTCATCCTCGATCAGGAGCACATTCGTTGTGTTGGTGTTGTAGATGACAAACTCCTCAGGAATGGTGCCAGGATCGAGGCGTATCAATACAACGCCTGAAAATCCCGGCTGCCATAGTTCGCGATACTCTTCGATATTCATTGATCACCCCTGGTGAAGGTTCCCCATCTCTCCCAGTCGCCACCCCATCTGATGGTCGATCCGTCGGGAAGAACAACTTCGGAGGAGAGCTGTGGAGAGCCCGATTTTTGTAGTGCTTTTAGGACGTTGGCGTCTGGCCTGCTGGCTACAGCCGTTCCGCCTGGATGGGTGTGATTAATCCACCTCACGTCCGAGCCTGTAGGCACGCCGACGGCAGCTTTCCTGCCGGAATAAAGCCAATACGATCCGCCGCCACCATTCTTTCCCGGGCCTGTACGATACACGAGTGCGAACTCCACCTCATGCTCTTTGCTCAGCTGCGCCATCATTCCGTTGCTGAGACGTCCAGGCAGCAGCATGCCAGCATCTCCTGGCAGCTTGCTCATGTTGGCGACAGACTCATCTGCCGTTAGTGCTTTGACGCCAACCGTAGCGGCCCCGCCGCCGACTACGGCGCTTCCGCCGGATGCGCCGCCGGTCATCATTTCTGAGATTTCTGCGGCGCAC
Organism: Streptomyces sp. NPDC001027; assembly: GCF_040299045.1. Classification (NCBI taxonomy): domain Bacteria; kingdom Bacillati; phylum Actinomycetota; class Actinomycetes; order Kitasatosporales; family Streptomycetaceae; genus Streptomyces; species Streptomyces sp. NPDC001027. The sequence continues at coordinate 14,574 of NZ_JBEPBI010000013.1, read as the reverse complement.
ACCGGTGCTGTGGCGAGGCAGCCTTCGCCGAAGGCGACGACCACAGGTGCCGCGACTACGGCCACCGTCACGGTTGTGACGACGCCGAGTATCACTTTTTGCCAGGTTGCGAGCTTCCCTGCGTCTGGAATGTCGTGGGCGTTGGGGTCATAGTGCGGGTTGGTGCCCATGGCCCAGCAGGCGTTGCAGTAGCCGTCGTCCTTCTTGGGCTTCGGGTCAGGCCCCTGCTTGAAGATGACTTTGGCTGCGGTGTGGCCGCCGTCCGTGCGGACGGTGACGGTCATGGTGCCGTTTCCCGTGCCTCCGCTGGCAGTCTGGTAGGTGAAACTCTGGGTGTAGGTGCGGGTGGAGTGGTACACCCACCCGGTGGCGCTCGGCGTCATCCAGTCCCGCGTGGTGCCGCCCTTGCCGTCGCTGCAGCCCTGTTCGCACCCCGACAGCGGCCGCAGGCCGGTGGGGTCGGACATGGTGACGGGGGTGTTGTTGGCGTAGGCGTAGCCGTTGAGGGACTCGTGGTCGCCGGGGGCGAGGACAGGGTCGACGGAGAGGAAGCGTCCGGTGGCCGGGTCGTATTCGCGGGCGCCGACGTGGGTGAGTCCGGTGTCGGTGTCGGCGGGTTTGCCGAGGAATCCCTTGTCGTCGGGCCAAGTGGACGGTGTCGTGCCGCGGTTCTCGCCGAAGGGCTTGGTGTAGCGGCGGGTGATGGCCTGGGTGGTGGCGTCGACCGTCATCGAGGCGGTGCCGTGGTGGTCGTCGACCATCCAGGACAGGCTGGTCTCGGTGCGGACGGCGGTTGCGTCGCCGGCCGGGTAGTAGCGCTGGGCGGTGAACTTGCTGGCGGCTGTGTCGTAGTGGAGTTCCTGGCCGGCCAGGTAGAGGACGGTTTTGTCCGGACCGCGGCGGATCAGGAGTTCACCGCCTGCGTCGTACAGGTAGTCGGTGGTCTTGGTGCCTTCGGTGAGGCGGGTGAGTTCTCCTTCGATGTCCCAGGTGAGGCTTTGCGCGGTGCCGGTGGGGCTGTAGCGCTTGGTGGTGTTGCCCTGCTCGTCGTAGACGTATGACGTGGCGGCTGCACCGTCGACAGCGACGGAGGTCAGAGTGTGGGGCTGGCCTTCGCCCGAGGCGTTGACGGCCGGGTAGCCATACGCGGTGGCGGTGTCACCGGTGGCCGTGTGCTCGCTCTGGGTGTCTCGCAGACCGCCGGGCTTGTAGGTCCAACTGGTCCAGTACGGGGCCGGGCCGCCTAGGGCGGACGCCGATCGGGCGGTGGTGCAGTCGCCTGACGACGGGGTCCAGGCTTCGGTCAGGCGGCGGTAGCCGTCGTAGGCGAAGCACTGGCTGTCCTTGCCGCCTGCCTGGTCGGTGAGCGACAGGATGTTGCCGGTGGCGTCGTAGGCGTAGTCGACGTCACTGGTGTAGCCGGTGTTGCTCTGGTCGACGGTGTGGGTGTTGGTCAGGCGGCGGGTGCCGTCCTGGTAGCGGTTGAGGATCTGGAGTTGCTTGGCGCCGGTGGAGGTGCCCAGGCGGGTCTCTTCGATCTCGCCGTAGGGGGAGTAGCCGATGTTCTGGACGTAGCCGGTCATGCCTGCGGTGCTCGTGAGCATGCCGAGGTCGTTGTAGGTGTTGGCGACGGTCTCGGCGCGCAGGCCGGCTACGGCAGGCAAGGAGGTCGACTGGACGGTGCCGTCTCTGTTGTAGACGGTGGAAGTGGTGAAGGTCTGCGGTGCCCCGGCGACGACCAGGGGGTCGCTGGCAGCCAGGACGGTCTTGGTTCCCTGGGCGCGGCCGAGGGAGTCGTAGCCGGTGACGACCTGGGAGTAGATCTTTCCGGCGGTGCCGCCGACGTACCGGATCGATGCGGTCGGCTGTCCCTTGGCGAGAGAGTCGTAGGTGAACTTGGTCAGTCGGTGAGAGTCGTCCTTGACCCCGTCCCAGGTGCCGATGGTGCGGTTCAGCACGTCGTAGTCGGTGATCAGGGTTCGTGAGTCGCCGTTGAGGGTCGTGGTGACGGTCAACGGCTGGTCGGCGTCGTTGTACGTGGTGGTGACGGCACCCTTGTCAGGGTCGGTGGAGGTGGTCTTGCGGCCGCGCAGGTCGTAGCCGTACGTCCACACTGCACCGTCCGGGCCGGTCAGCTTCTTGAGCTGGCCGCCGGGGGTGTACTCGTACAGGGTGCGGGTGTAGTCGTTGCCGGTCGGGGCGGGGCCTGCGTACTCGCGGCGTTCGGTCATCCGGCCGCGGGCGTCGACGAATGTCATGACGCCGGTGCCGCCCTCGGCCGCGGTGACGGCGGTGCGGTCGGCTTGCGCGTCGGTCTTGGTGCGCCATTTTTCCTGGTCGTAGACCCGGAAGATGCTGTCGGTGGCGCGGCCGGCGGCGTCGAAGACGGTTTCCGTGGAGGCGGGGACGGAGCCGGGGTAGGTGTTGGCCAGCGTGCCCGAGGGCGCGACATTGTCGTGGATCTGGCTGTTGGAGATGTAGGCCAGGCCGCGGTCGTCGTAGAGGGTTTCCGAGATCACCCGGCCGCCGTTCGGCGCGGGGACCTGCTTTTGCCGGGATCGCAGCAGGCCGTCGAAGATTTCGTAGGCGCTGTTGTAGGTCTTGCCGTCGTTCTTGAGGGCGTCGGTGCGGACCCAGGTCTCTTTGTCGTTGTTGATGCTGTAGGCGTAGACGATGCTGGCTGCGTCGCCGAGGGCGCGGGAGCGGTTGGGCTTCCAGACCGAGACCAGGCGGCCGAGCGCGTCGAAGGCCCATTCGGTGACGTTGCTGTTGGCGTCGGTGGTCTCGGTGGCCGTGCCCCAGGCCGGGTCCACCAGGCTGGTGGAGGTGTAGAGCATGGGGTCGATCGTGGTCTTGGACGTCAGAGGACCGTAGCCGGTGTCGTCGGGGACGTAGGTGGTCTTGATCGTCTGGTTGAGGGCGTTGGTCGCGGTGGAGGGGCGGCCCAGTTTGTCGTACGTGGAGCTGGAGACCTTCTGGTATACCGGCGCGTTGTCGACCGGGCTGTAGCTCGCGACCCGGTAGGAGGCGCTGATCTCACCCTTGGCGGGGGCCGCCCCGACCGTCTGGCCGTCGTAGGCCGTCGTGACGTCGGAGACGACGTCGTCGGGCACTGCCGGAGTGGTGGAGCAGCCGACGCTGTAGGTCTCGGTGCGGGAGACCGTGTTCACCAGCCAGGCCGCAGTGTTGCGGGCGTACGTGGTTCGCACGCACGACTCGTCGCCGGTCTTGGTGATGTCGCCGGTGTCCTCGACGGTGATCGGCATGCCGTAGGTGGTGTCGTACGTGGTCTTCTGCTTGACCGTGCGGCTGCCGGTGGACGTCTTGGCGCGGGTGGCGGTTTCGCCGGCCTGGACGATCCAGGCGTCGGTGGTGCCCCAGCTGTAGGCGTGACTGCCGGTCTTGTAGGACCAGGGGGTGTTGATGGTCCCGCTGTCCTCGTCGGCGCCGTTGTAGATGATGGTCTCGCGGACGAAGCCGGCGTACTGGCGGGAGTCGTCGATGGCGGTGCCCGTGGAGTCGGTGACCTTCTCGACGCGGGCGGTGCCGTCGAGTTCCTTCTCGCCGTTCAGGCCGCGCATGTAGAGCGTGGACTTCTTGGAGCGCGGGCCTTCGGTGTCGCCGGAGGTCTGTACGACCTTGCCGTAGCCGCGCCACTGCGACCAGGTCCGGTTGGAGGTCTTGGTCAGGCCCTCGTCGTCGGCGTAGGCCCAGCCGGCGCCGCCCTGGTAGTCGTAGTACGTCTCGCCGGTGGCGCCGTGGCCGTAGGGGTCGTCCTGGAAGACGGAGGTGACCACGTACTTGTGGAACCAGTCGGTGACCGGGGTCGCGCCGGACTGGGACCACTTGACGGGGAAGCAACGGCGGGTGTTCTTGTCCACCGCTGCGGGCATGCTCGAGCCCCAGATGCAGTCGGGGCCGGAGTAGTTGGCGGTGAGGGTGGAGCCGGTCTCGGACTTGATAGTGCGCACACGCCACTTGATGTAGCGCAGGGTGTCGGGGCCGCTGCCCTCGACGTGGTTGGGCATCTGGATGCCGCCGAAGACGACCGGCGGCATGGCGGCCGCGGTGCTGTTGGCCTTGCCGGTGTTCTGGATGGACTTCAGCCACAGGCTCGCCGAGGAGGCGTCACCGGTGTCGGGGAAGCTCTGGTCCAGGTGCCAGGTGTCCACGTCCCGGCGGGTCGTGCCGGTGCCCGTCCACACCGAGGTGGTGATGTCGGTGAGGCGCTTGCGGGTGAAGAAGGACGGCCCGATCTGGGTGGTGCACTTGGTGCCGGAGGCGCAGATCATGTCGAAGGGCACGTCGGGCCAGTTGGCTTTGGTGTCCTTGGTCAGGCTGGAGCAGCCGCCCGAGGTGACGCAGCGCTCGGCGTAGATGTAGCGGACCTGCTGCGCTGCCGGCTTGCTGTAGATCAGGTCGCTGCGCAGGCCGTAGTCGATGCGGTCGAGGTATCCGCCGCGGGTGTACGCGGTGCCGTTGACGGTGGTGGCGGCGTTCTTGGAGTAGTAGTTCGCCTCCGGCGTGTACCAATAGGTGGAGGCGTTGCCGTGGGGGTCCACGACGTAGTCCAGGTTCCAGCGCCAGGCCTGGTTGCAGAAGGAGTCGGCGAAGCCGGTGGACTTGTAGCAGGGCTCGCCGGAGTCGTCGCCGAAGACGGGCACGGTCCACACCGAGTTGGTGACCGGGTCGTCCGCGGCGGTGCCGTGGTCACTCCAGCCGGGCATGCGCTGCTTGCCGAAGAAGTACTGGACGCCGGAGGCGTCCGTGACCTTCCAGTACTCGGTGTTGTTGTCGCCGTTGCCGGTGGCGCCGGTCAGGTGCTCGACGCGGCTGCCGTCCTCGTTCTTGACCTTCCACGAGCCCCTGGACGCCTCGGACAGGGCCGCGGCGTCACACGCTGTCTTGTCGGCGCAGGCGTTGACGAGTTCGACGGCCTTGCCGTTGAGGACCAGGGTGGCGTTGGCGTACTTCCAGCACAGGTCGCCCTTGCCGGACTGGCCGTCGTCCTTGCAGGAGGCGTACTTGCGTTCGATGTAGGACTCGGTGATCGAGAAGCCTTCACCGACCACGGAGGTCTGGTTGTTCTCCCCGGCCGTGCGGCCGTCCACAGAGGCGGAGTCGTAGGAGATGGACAGGTTCGGGGACGGGCCGGCCGTGGCCGGGGGCACCCGCAGCGGGTAGTTCCAGGTGAAGTCACCCGTGCTCCCGCCGCCCTCCCAGGTCGCTGTGGGGGACAGCGAGGTGGCGCTGTAGTCGCTGCCTCCGCCCGAACTCCCCGCCGCCGCAGCCAGCAGCATCGGCGTGCCGGCCGAAAGGGCGCGGGCTGAGACGGTGCCCGTCAGGGTCTGGGACTTTGCGTCGTTGTCCGCTCCCGTCACCGGGCTCTGGGTGCGGCACGACGCCTTCTCCGGGGTGGTCAGCGCACACGCCGGCAGCGTCACCAGGCTCAGGCGGGGGCCGAAGTTGCCGCCGTAGACGTCGCTGAAGGACGAGTAGTCCACCGAGACGCGGAGCGTGTCGGTGTCCCCGGAGGCTGCGCCGGGGGAGTGGCCGGCGGCAGCTCCTGCCGGGTCGACGGTGAGCAGGACGCCGTTGACACCGGCCTTCTGCGCGGCGCTCTGGGAGTGGACGCTGAGCGCCACCTCCTCGGCCGGACCGGTGGCCTTCGCCTTGCTCTTGGCCTTTGCCGGCTTGGCTGCGGAGGCGGCGGGCTCCTGGGCCAGCTCCACGCCGAGCCCGCCGACGGTGACGGCGGCCGTGCTGGCCGCCGCGACCTCGGCCTTGGCGTTGCCGGGCTTGGGCCAGGCGGCCCGCTCCGCGCGTGCACGGGTCTTCGCGGAGGCGGGGACGGCTTTGTCCTTGGGCGCCTTGGACGTGCCGGGCTTGAGCACGCCCACCTTGTCGATCTTCGCGTCGGCCGGATCCTCCAACTTTTTACGGTTGGTGGAGGTCTGGGCCTGTGCGGCGAAGTCGTAGCCCGAAGGGACCACGACCTGCGGAAGGACGGAGAGAGCGGCCACGAGCGCGCCGCGGCCGAGCCAGCGGCCTAGGACTGCCCCTGGCACGCGTGTGCGGAAGGGTCTGGAAGACAAGGTGATTCCCCTGCGTTCGATTTCGAAAACGGGCAGGAGCTCCGGAGCAGCACTGATACCGGAGCGCAGTTCTGAGCGATGGGAACAGCCCGGGTGGCCGGCCGGCAGCCCGGCCACCCGAGTGGGCTTACTGCTCGGTGTTGAAGCGGTCGGCGATCACGGCAGTAGACGTCGCGCCGGACCAGACACGGACGCTGTCGACCGTTCCGGGGAAGTAGCGCGCGGCAGCGCCGCCGATCTTCGCCCGGCCCACCTCGAACGCTCCCGTCCCCTGCCACGGAGCGGCGAAGGACACATCGTCCTCGTTGCCCATGCGGGCGCTGTTGACGTAGAGGCTGAGAGAGCCGAGCTTCGGGCCGCTGGCGGTGTCCACGGTCGTCTGGGCGTCATAGACGACCGTCAGCATGACGGGAGCACCCTTCAGTGCGGCAGCGCTGACGGTGTCCGACACGGTCTTCGACCAGAGCGCGCCGGTGCCGTCCTTGTCGGGGCGGCCGAAGGTCCACTGTCCCTGGCTCTTGCCCGCCGGCTGCTCGTACCAGACGCCCCACGACGACTGTGACGTGCCGGACTGCCCGAACGCCTGAACCGCGTAGGACTTGGTGGTGTCGGCGAACTTGGCGGGATCCAGCGTGATCCAGGCGGTCGCCGTGAAGGAGCCGGTGTCGTCCACGATCGGACCGGCTGCCGAGGCATAGGCACTGGTGCCGTTCAGCTGCATTGTCTGCCGGGTCGTACCGGTCTCACCGGTATCCGGGTCCGCGCCGGTCGTGATCTGGGCCAGCGTTGCCCCGCTGAGGCCCAGGGTCCGCTGGAAGCCGCTGGTGTCCTTGATCGTCGTGCCGGTCGCGTTCAGCGTGTCCGTGGCGTTCCACTGGGCGACGAGCGCCGGCGTCGGGGCGGCGGCGTCCCCGTCACTGGCGTCCTCGTCCTCGAGACGGGCGTCCTGGACGACCTCCGCATCGACGAGAACGCGGGACCACGTGTGGACCTCATCGATGAGGCCGCCGAAGTACTCCACGTATCCGGTGCTGTTGTGGAACCTGCCGATCTGCAGGGGCCCGGTGGCCGCCCACGGCGTGGTGAACGCCACCGGCGCCCCCTGGGGGCGGCCGTTCACATACAGCTGCACCGTCTGGCCCACAGCGTCGTACACACCGGTGAGGTGGGTCCACACGCCCGCCACGGGGGCGGCGAGAGAGATGGAGCGGCTCGCCGTCGGCGCAGCGACGTCGCTGGTGTAGCGGGAGAACGCGAACCGCTTGCTGCTGGCCGAGTAGTGCAGCGCGAAACCCGACAGCGTAGTGGCCTGCTGAGACACGACAGTCTGGCTGCGGGAGACGTCCGCGAGCCGGACCCAGGCGGAGACGCTGAACGACTTGGTCGTGTCCACCACCGGCCCCGACGACTGGGCATAGCCGGCCGTGCCGTCGAGCTTCAACGAAGCCGCTCCCGCACGACCCACGCCGTCGTAGGAGGCCCTTGCCCCCGGCGACAGCGCATGAGGTGAGGCTGCCGTCGTGGAGTCGTTGCCGTCACCGTCGAAGTGCCACACGCCCGAAGGCTTCGCACCAGGGTTGACCAGGAAACTGTAGTAGCCGGTGACGGAGCTGTGGCCCGCAGCGTCGAAGCCCGAAACCTGGATGACGTTCTCGCCGACCTGGTTCGGCGTGATGTTCGCCCGGCCCGGCGTGCCCTTCGCGACGGTGATCGGCGCGGACACCGGACCGCCGTTCAACCGCCACTTGTAGCTGACGACGTCCGACTGCACCCCGGCGGTTGCCGGATCCGCGTCAGCCGGCGTGAAGACAAACGCGCCCGTCACACCCACACCATCAGCGGCCGGAGCCGTGTCAGAGGGCTGGTAGCGGCCGTCGGCGCTGGACACCACCGGAGCCGGCGGGGAATCGGTGTCGACCCGGAAATAGCACCAAGCAGACCAGGCAGAGTCAAGAACGCCCGTCACACCACGGTCGGTCAGGTAGTACGCCTGCGTCTTGGCCCGCAGCCGGTAGTCCGTCTGCGGGGCCAGCGCAGAAGACGTGGCGCCACGGATCGCATTGTCCGCCACCCACGCCCCGCTCGGGGAGGTCGCTGTCCAGGCACGGCTGGTGCCGTCCGCCTTCCAGATCTCGAACGCCGCACGCAGCTGCGCCTGCGCCCCGTCCACCGACTGCACCGTCCCGTACACCGTCGGTGTGGTGTCACCGGTGACCTGCGGTGCCGTGGACGTCCCGCACGCCTTGCCGCTGGTGCCGTCCTGAACCTTCGCCTCAGTCGGCGTCGAGGGGTAGGAAACGTAAGTGACCGACAGCTTCGCGTCGTTGCGGAAACGCGCCCAGGCGCCAGCGTCGGACTCGTCGTGAGCTGTCAGCGAGAAGGTGATCTCAGCCTGCTTGCTCGCGGCGTAGGAGGCGAGGGTGGTCGTCAGGTTCTCGTTGGTCTCCCCGCCCGACACGTTGTCGCTGAAACGCACCCAGTTCGCAGGCTGCGACGGACTGCACAAGGCTCCCCGCCCGTAAGCCACTTCCTTGTCGCCCATCAAGTCCACCCCGGCCGGCCTGGTCGACCACGTGGTGCTGGAAGAGATGCCCTTGTCCACACGCGACAGGTCGTACCAGTGCGGCTCGCAGCTGAACGTCCACAACTGGTACACCTCCATCGTCGCGTCCAGGACCTTCTTGCCGTGGATCGACGACAGCGGGTACTCGAAGTACATGCGCTGGGTGTACGGGGTGCTGGCACAGAGGTAACCGGCGTAGTTGGAGCAGCGCCCCACGCCTTTGTCCCCGTCGAACTCCCAGTACTTGGTGCCGTTGGAGGCCAGGGCCGTCCAGTCGCCCAGCGCGATGCCCTTCGTCGGCGGGTCGATGTAGAGCGGGAAGACGGTGTCCTCGCCGTGGAGCAGGGCAGGATCGGGAGTGATCTCCAAGGTGGTCCCGGTGACCTTCAGCGGGAGCGCGGCCGCCGCGTCACCGCTGCCGGGCCCCTCCGAGGGGGCGGGCTCGCCTTTGGCGGCCGGCAGTGGGGCCGCCTTCCTCGTCTCAGGCTTGTCCCCGTTCTGTGTCGCAGCAGCAGTACGGATGAGCTGGGCCGAGACACCAGCCGCGTCTGGGGCGTCTCCCGCCGAGTCCCACATCTGACCTGTCGGGCTCTCGAAGACCGGGGATCCGTCGTCATCCCGCGCGACAAAGCCGCCATCGGCAGTCGGAGCGATGTCCAGACCGCCGCCAGCAACGGTCATCCTGATCGTCGCCAGTGCCGGATTCTTCGCAGCCTGCGCGGACTTGACCACAATCACCGAGGTGTAGCCGGAGCTCAGCGCAGTCAGCTTCAGATCGACGTCTGGCAGGACCTCGGCGTACGTGGCGGTGGCACCCTCCAGCTTCGGCTCCGGGAGGGCAGTGGGCCATCCCAGCTGCAACCGGTGTCTACCGTCTTCGAGCGTCACCAGCCCACTGCCACTACCGCCGCCCGAGAAGGCGATACGCGCTGTCGTGTTCTTCGTCCGCGCAGAGCCGTCAGCCTCACGTATCAGGCTGGTGTCGATAGGGGCCCAAGCGCCATCAGCCTTGCGGGCTCGAACCGGCGCCGCGTTCATCTCCTGCGTGAAGGTGCCATCCGGATTGGCGAAAACCTGCGACGACTCGGTGGTCGCCGCATTCACGGCCACCTGCTCACCGGTCTTCGCGGCACGGGCGCTCGCTTCAGACTCCGGCGTTCCGTCAGCCGCCACCGAGGCACCCCCGCCATCGGCGAGTGCGACTCCTGGCATCGACACCGCGGCCACCAGAAGCGCGACGGCCATCGCGCAACTCTGAACCGCACGACGCCAGTCGTGCCCCCGTCTTTGTGAAACCACGCCCCCCACCCATCTCTTTAGTTCTCACTTACAAAGCTGTGAGGATCATGTGATGATCGAACAGGCGGGTCAATGGTGTCCCCGGTCACACCCGCTGTTTATGGCCTGATCACCGGCACTCAGGCTGACGATCACTGCGACGGGTTGCCACGAAGCTTCGGCACGCGTTGAGTCCGGGCGGAGTGCCGCCACAGTCGCCGCAATCTCGGCTGAAGCCCTACTCATCCATTCGCCGCGTAGAACGAACCCCGCGTCTGGTCCGCCGACCTTCTTGTTGTGACCCGCTGGCCGCCGGTGACATTGCCCAGATCCCCGCCGTCCGCGCTGGCGACGCCTCAACCGGCCAGCGTGCTGCACCGCCTCCCGGCAGGCTCTCCACGGCCCGGCTGCCACCTCGATGGGCTATTGCCTGATGCCTCAGATCATCCGACTCTCGGTGCATAGGCTGCTGCAACGGGGAGGTCTACGTGCCGACGGAACCTGATGTCCTGGCGCCGCCGCAGCACATTGCCGTGCGGATCTCGCGCTGGGAGGAGGCCCTCGATGCGCTGGTGCCGCCGAACCCTGAGGCGGGGCTGCGGATCGCGACCTGGAACTTGCGGGCGTTCGCCGGCCTGACCAAGGCGTGGGCGAGCCCTGAGGGGGCGTCGCCGAAGCGGAACTTCACCGACGTGCATTTGATCGCGGCGGTGGTGCGCCGGTTCGATGTGGTCGCGGTGCAGGAGGTGCGGGGGAACCTGCGGGCTCTGCGGCATTTGATGAAGGTGCTGGGGGAGGACTGGGCGTTCATCCTCACCGACGTGACCGAGGGCAAGGACGGCAACGACGAACGCCTGGCGTTCCTGTTTGACACGCGGCGGGTCAAGCCATCCGGACTGGCCTGTGAGCTGGTGGTGCCCCTCGAGCAGGACGCGGGCGTGCCGGTGGGTGGGCTGGACCGCCAGTTCGCCCGCACCCCTTACGCGGTCAGCTTCCGCTCACGAGGCCAGACGTTCACCCTGGTTACGCTCCACGTCCTGTACGGGCATGAGGCCGCCGACCGCATTCCGGAACTGCGAGCGATCGCCGACTGGCTCGCCGGCTGGGCGGAGCGCGAATTCGGCTGGGACCACAACCTCATCGCCCTCGGAGACTTCAACATCGACCGCGCCGGCGACCCGCTGTTCGAGGCGTTCACCTCCACCGGCCTGGTTCCCGCCCCGCAGCTGGCAGGACTTGCGCGTACCGTCTTCGACGACCCCGGAGCGGAGCACTTCTACGACCAGATCGCATGGTTCACCAAAGGACAGAAGCGCCGGCCGGTCCTGACGTTGGAAGCCGGCGCCGGCGGCCACGTGGACTTCGTGCCCGAACTGCAAGGCGATCTCAGCCTGACCGAACTCTCGTGGCACATCTCCGACCACTATCCGATGTGGGTCGAATTCGCGATCCCCACCCCCTGACTCGGCCGTGGCCATGCCCGAACGCCAATGCGATCCGGCGTTGAGGTCTGGCTGCTCCTTGGACGGGACGAGCGATCGCTGTCCGGTTCGGTGGGAGGCACCGCGGGGGACGGATGCGGCCGCGCAGCAGCCAGCGAAGATGACCGCGGCGAAGAAGACGTCGACAGATAGTGGTCATCACGGTCACGGCAACGGTGTTCGCCTGGAGCGTGGTCCTGGTCGCCGCCGGTCAGACCGCTGCGGTAGCCGCGCTCGCCCCGGCCCTTGGCCTGACGGTGCAGCAGATCCTCCACACCCCCCGTTCCCGCACCGCCCGCGGCGCCGGCAATCAGCCCAACGCGGCCGCGGACAAGGAGGACGACGCCCCGTGACGACGCCCACCGAGCCGCCGGTCCCGCCCGGCAGACCCCTGACCGCACGGCCGGGCCGCAAGCTCGGCCCGATCCTCCCCAGCACCGCAAGCGCCCACCGCGCCTGGCTGCAGCCGATGCGCGACACCTACCTGGCCAGCGGACTGACGCTGAACGAACTCAGCGAACGGATCCGCTTCGCCAAGTCGATAATCTCCGAACTGCTGCGCGGCGTCGGCCTCTACCCCCGCTGGGAGATCGTCTGCATGCTGGCCGTCGAACTGGGCGTGCCCAACTGGCCCCTCTACCAGCTGTGGCGCCAAGCGGCGTTCGAAGCCCACAAGAGCAACGATTGGATCGACGACTGCACCGACCGGACCACCGTCCTGACGACCACGCACACCGCCGCGCTCTCGAGCATCGCGCCTTCCGCGAACTCGCCGAGAACCACTACACCCTCTTCGCTCAGGTCTTCCTCGACGACGACCGGCGTGACGCCGCCGTCTCCGACGCCTTCGACATCCTCTGGCTGAACTGGAACGACGCCCTCGCCAGCCACGACACCCGCCGCTTCGCCTGGAACGTCCTGCGCGCCAGGGTCATGGCCCGCACCCCCCACCGGGACGGCCGCCCCGAGCTCGGCCGGGCAGCCTTCGACACCGCCGCCCTGCAAGCCCTCACCGACCCCGCCGACCTCATCGACCAGATCGCCGAAAGCCTGGAGATGTTCACGGCCATCAGCCGCCTTCCTCCCAGCCAGCTCGACGTCATGGTGCTGCGCCGACTGTGCGGCTTCACCCCCGAGACCGTCTCCGCCCTCCTGGGCACCTCGCTGGCTGCCGTGCGCTCCGACGAACGCCACGCCACCCGCTTCCTGGAGAGCGTCCTGTGCCCGCCTCACACCATCGAAGGGAACACCCCGTGACCGGCATCGAAGAGCTCCTCTCCAGAGCCCTGCTCGTCCGCGAGCGCACCGTCCCCCGTGACATCGTCCCCCACCCCACCCTGCCCGCCGCCGGCACACGCCCCAGCGCAAAGCCCGCCCCCGACAGCAGCCACAACGCCGCCTCCCAGGACCTGCGCGCCCTGTGCGAAACCCTCGTCCTGCACACCCCGCCCACCACGGTCGCCAAGTTCGTCACCGACCAAGTCCCCGAACCCCGCAGCGCCCTCGTCCTGGCCTGCGTCCTGCAACTGACCGACACCGACGAGGGCGCACGCTTTTGGTGGCAGTACGCCGCCGGCGCCGGACAGGCCGCCGCCGCGTACTGCCTCTACCTGCATCACCTGGCGCTGGGGGAGTGGGACACCGCCGACTGGTGGCATCGGCAGACCGACGAAGTCCAGCCCTCGCCCGAACCCCCGGCCCGCGACGACGGCCACAGCTGGAATCCGGCAGAACACCGGATCACCAGCGCCTCCACCACCCACTTCATGCGCATCCTGCGCCACCTCGCCCAGCAGACCGTCCGCTCCCGGCCCGCCGCGATCGGCAAACTCATGGCCTACATCCCGACGGCCGTCACCGCCGGCTACCTCCGCGAACCCGACACCGAGCTCCCTCTCCCCGGAGACGGATTCGCCCGCCGTATCACCAGCCTGCTCGCTGCAGCCGACCGCCCCCACACTTGGCACCGACGCCCCAGCCCTTCCGCTCCCGACCCCCGCGCCTGCCCGGACACCGAGTCCGTCGAACGCGGGTACCTGCAGCCGATCCCCGAACAGATGGGCACCGCGAACCGCTGAACAGCACCCAGGGAGGCCGTTCGTTTCTGCCGGGCAAGCGCCCGAATCAGCACGGCGGCGGTCCGGGAGCAGCGAGGGCGTGACCTGAGCGCTTCGGCGCCCGTTGCATCGCCGGGGGGCCGGCCATGCGGCAGGCGGCCCCGTGGCTCGGGGGTGCAGATGGCGTGTGAGGACAGGGCCGTCACGGCCCTGGAGGCGGTGGCTGCCCGGCAGCGGGCGGCCGGCCACGGCTGGGCACTGGACTGGGATCTTCGCCCGGTCAAGCAGCGCGTGTTCAACCTCGCCGGGCGGGGTCTGACAGAGCTCGCGGACCGGGAAGACCGTGCGGCGCTGTCGGCGTGGGAGGGCCGGGCCGTCCGCTGGGCGGCCCGCCTGACCGCGCCCGCCCACGACCTCCTCCTCTACAACCGCCTTCGCCCTCGGCCCTCAGCGGCCGCCCCCGGCCCCGGCCTGCAGCGGGTCGAGCTGATCGCGTCGCAGATGACGGCGCTGCGCCTGTTCACGGCCCTCGCCGACCGGCTCCGGGTGCCGCCGGCCGACGGTTTGGCGGAGCGGGTACGCGACGCCCGGCGCGAGGCCGCAGTCAACCGGCACGTGCTGTACCTGTCGCCGGAGCAGATGGCGTCCGTCGCGTACGCGTTCTGGCTGCACAAGATGTCTGGCTCCGCGCTTGAGGCGAACCGCTTCACCCGCGACTACGGCATCAGCCACCACGACGGCTCTGGCGCGGAGCCGTCTGCCGACCGCGCCGTTGCCGGAGGGTGAACGGGCCTACCCGGGCGGGCTCGCGCGGCGGTTCGCTCGCCGGGTCCCGGGAGGCCGGGTCTGCCGCGAGCGTGCCGCGGGACCGACACATGGAGCTTGGCTCCTGAAGCCTCCTGCGGCGTGGGGCCGTTACTCACTTTCGAGTGACGGCCCATGCCGCGCTGGGGTGGCGTGACGTGGCGAACTCGAGGGCTCGGCCGACGCCCGCAAGGAGGCGGCAGCTGTCGCGCCGTCAACATCACGCACCAGCGACATAGATGGAGGATGCAGCCGAGAGTCATGGAAATATGGGCAACACGTAACACAGTCCGTGT
>NZ_JBEPBI010000012.1:0-83545 GCF_040299045.1 Streptomyces sp. NPDC001027 | reverse complement strand
GAAGGTCGAGCCGTCGCCCCAGATCTGGACGTCGTCCTCCAGCATCGCCCGGACCAGGAGGGTGCCGGTCACGGCACGGCCCAGGGGCGTGGTGTTGAAGTAGGCGCGCCCGCCCGAGCGGATGTGGAACGCCCCGCAGGTGAGCGCGGCCAGGCCCTCCTCGACGAGTGCGGCGCGGCAGTCGACCAGGCGCGCGATCTCGGCGCCGTAGGTCTTCGCGCGGCCGGGCACCGAGGCGATGTCGGGCTCGTCGTACTGGCCGATGTCGGCGGTGTAGGTGCACGGGACGGCGCCCTTGTCGCGCATCCACGCGACCGCGACGGAGGTGTCGAGCCCGCCGGAGAAGGCGATGCCGACGCGCTCGCCGGCGGGAAGGGAGGTGAGGACCTTGGACATAGGAAGATTATGCATGAACTCGCATGGTCATGCAAAGGGCTCGTCGTTCCGGACCGCCCCGGAGTGCTCGTCGCCCCCGGATTGACCCCGGGCCGCCTCCGGACGCCCGGCCGGCTCCCGGGACAGCCGGTGCGGCCACCACACCTTCGGTCCGATGTCCAGGAACAGCGAGGTGACCAGCACCGACCGCACGATGAAGGTGTCCAGGAGCACGCCCAGGGCCACCGCGAAGCCGATCTCCGCGAAGGCGACCATCGGCAGCGTGCCGAGGGCGGCGAAGGTGCCGGCCAGCACCAGGCCCGCCGAGGTGATCACGGCTCCGGTCGCGGCCAGGCCCGTCACCACGCCCGCGCGGGTGCCCTGCCGGGCGGCCTCCTCGCGGATGCGGGTGGTCAGGAAGATGTTGTAGTCGATGCCCAGGGCCACCAGGAACACGAAGACGAACAGCGGGAAGTCGGTGGCCTCGCCCGCGTAGTCGAAGACATGGCGGAAGGCCAGCGCGCTGATGCCGAGGGCCGCGGCGAAGGACAGGATCACCGTCCCCACCAGCACCAGCGGGGCGATCAGGGCGCGCAGCAGCCCGCTGAGGATCAGCAGGACCACGACCAGGACCAGCGGAATGATCACCAGGTTGTCGTGCGTGGTCGCCTTGTCCATGTCCAGCAGGGCCGCCGTGCCGCCGCCCACCAGGGCGTCCGCGTCGGGCACCTCGTGCACCGCGTCCCTGACCCGCTCCACGGTCTGCTTCGCGGCCTCGCTGTCCGAGGGCGCGGTCATGGTCGCCTCGAGGAGCACCCGCCCCTCGTGGACGGGTTTCGCGCCCGGCGGCACGCCGAGGGAGGTCGGCACGACGCCTTCGGTCGTGGCGACGGCCCGGCGCACCTGTCCGGCCCGGTCCAGGTCGGAGACGATCATCAGCGGATCCCCGCTGCCGGCGGGGAAGTACCGGCCCGACACCTTCTGGCCGGTGATCGAGTCCGGCGTGCCGGTGAAGGCGTCGGCGTTGCTGATGCCCTCCGCGCGCAGCTGGATCAGGCCGAGCGAGCAGACCGCCAGCACGAGAGCCGTCACGGCCCAGGTCATACGCGGGCGGCGGGCGAGACTGCGGCCCGTGCGGGCCCAGATGCCGCGCTCGGTCGGTTCGTCCGAGCCGAAGCGCGGGATCACCGGCCAGAAGATCCAGCGGCCGCAGATGACGAGCAGGGCCGGGAAGAGCGTCACCATCGCGATCAACGCCACCGCCACCCCGATGGCGGCGACCGGGCCGAGGCCGCGGGTGGAGTTCATCTCGGCGGCCAGCAGCACCAGCATGCTCAGCACGACCGTCGCGCCCGACGCCAGCACGGCGGGGCCCGCGCGGTGCAGGGCCAGGGCCATCGCCTCGTGACGGTCCTCGTGACGGCGCAGTTCCTCCCGGTAACGGGCCACCAGCAGCAGGGCGTAGTCGGTGCCCGCGCCGAACACCAGCACCGTCAGGATGCCGGCGCTCTGGCCGTTGACCGTGAGCCCCGCGTGCTGGGCGAGGAAGTAGATGAGCGCCTGCGCGGTGAACAGGGCGGCGACCACGCCGATCACCGGGACCAGGAGCAGACTGGGGCTGCGGTACGTGATGAGGAGCATGACCACGACCACCGCCATCGCCGACACCAGCAGCGTGGAGTCGATGCCCTCGAAGGCCTTCGAGAAGTCCGCCGACGTGCCGCCGGGGCCGGTGATGTGCACGGCCAGACCGGCGCCGCCGTCGCCGACGACGTCGCGTATCGAGTCGACGGCCGGGCCGATGCGCTGCCAGCCGCTCTCGTCCATGGTGATGGGCACGAAGATCTGCGCCGCGCGCGGATCGGCAGCACGGTCGTAGACCGGGCCGCGGGTCTCGGCGCCGCGGATGCCGTGGTCGTGGAGCCCCCTGAGCTCGGCTGCGTCCCGGTCGATCGCGGCCCGGTCCTGCGCGGTCAGGCCGCCCTCACGGGCGTAGACGACGACGGCGGGGATCTGCTCGGGCCGGAAGTCCTTCGAGATCTCCAGGACCTGGGTGGACTCCGCCGAGCCCGGCAGCCAGGAGGCCGCGTCGTTGTCCTGCGCGTCGGCGAGCTTCTGCGCGAAGGGCGCGGTCAGGAACAGCACCACCACCCACAGCGCCAGCACCAGCCACTTCGCCCGCCGCCCGCAGACGAGGTGAGCGACACCGCGACTCCCGGTCATGACCACCCCCCGAGACGCTGTGCCGCCGCCGCGTGGGACCGCGCCCGGTGCGGGGCGCGGGGACCTGCCCGATCGGCCGGGACGGGCCCGCGGACGACGAACCACGTTCCCCGCGCGGAACCGGTGCCCGCAACCCCTCGGGGGCATGGCAGGCTTGGGTCATGGCCGTGCAGATCAACCCCAGCATCCTGTCCGCCGACTTCGCCCGCCTCGCGGACGAGGCGAAGGCGGTCGAAGGAGCCGACTGGCTCCACGTCGACGTGATGGACAACCATTTCGTCCCGAACCTCACGCTCGGTGTGCCGGTCGTAGAGTCACTGGCCCGTGCGACGGACACTCCGCTGGACTGCCATCTGATGATCGAGGCCCCCGATCGCTGGGCCCCGAGTTACGTCGAGGCGGGCGCCTCGTCCGTCACCTTTCATGTCGAGGCGGCCGCCGCGCCGGTGCGGCTCGCACGCGAGATCCGCGCCAAGGGCGCCCGCGCCTCCATGGCGCTCAGGCCCGCGACGCCCATCGAGCCGTACGAGGACCTGCTGCCCGAACTCGACATGCTGCTGATCATGACCGTCGAACCGGGCTTCGGGGGTCAGGCCTTTCTCGACATCATGCTGCCGAAGATCCGCCGCACCCGCGAGTTGATCAGCAAGCACGGACTCGACCTCTGGCTGCAGATCGACGGCGGGGTGTCGGCCTCGACGATCGAGCGGTGCGCCGAGGCCGGCGCCGACGTCTTCGTGGCCGGATCCGCCGTCTACGGGGCCGACGACCCGGCCGAGGCCGTCCGTAGCCTGCGGGCTCAGGCGCAGAAGGCGACCGAGGGAGCCTCATGGGCGTGCCGCCACTGAACCGACCGGTTACCGACAGGAATGTGAACGGCTCTCATCAGAGCTGATCAACTGCGCCGGATCTGCGAGGATGAACGGCGTATCCAGAGTGTGAACAGCAGTGAGGAGATCGCCGTGTCGGGTATGTCGGCGGGCCGGTCAGCCATGCGGATGGGACCCGCTGAGCTGGTGCAGGCGGCGGCCATGGCCCGCCGCTTCTACCTAGAGGGAAAGTCCAAGATCCAGATCGCGGAGGAGTTCGGCGTCAGCCGCTTCAAGGTGGCCCGGGTGCTGGAGACCGCCCTCGAACGGGATCTCGTACGGATCGAGATCCGCGTGCCGGCCGAACTGGACGCCGAGCGCTCCGACGCGCTCCGCGCCCGCTACGGCCTCAGGCACGCCGTCGTGGTCGAGTCCCCGGCCGAGGCCGAGGAGGCCACGGATCCCGAGAACCTGGGAGAGGTGGCCGCCGACCTGCTCGGCGAACTGGTCGACGAGGGGGACGTGCTCGGGCTGGCCTGGGGCCGGTCCACCATCCACATGGCGGCGGCGCTGGACCGGCTGCCGCCCTGCACGGTCGTGCAGCTGACGGGCGTGTACGACGCCGGCACCGCCGAGCGCGGCTCGGTCGAGGCCGTCCGCCGCGCCGCCCAGGTGTCCGGCGGCGACGCGCACCCCATCTACGCGCCGATGCTGCTGCCGGACGTGGCCACCGCGACCGCGCTGCGCCACCAGACCGGGATCGCCCGGGCCTTCGAGTACTTCGACAAGGTCACGGTCGCCTGCGTCTCCATCGGCTCCTGGGAGCCGGGCATCTCGACGGTGCACGACATGCTGAGCGACGAGGAGCGGGCGCACTACGCCTCGCTCGGCGTCGCGGCGGAGATGTCCGCGCACCTCTTCGACGCCGACGGCCGCAGGGTCGGACGCGACCTCGGGGAGCGCTGCATCACGGTCAAGACGGACCAGTTGCGCAGGATTCCCGAGGTCGTCGCGATCGCGGGCGGCCAGCGCAAGGCGGCCGCGATCGACGCCGTGCTGCGGTCCGGGCTCGTCACCAGCCTGGTGACGGACACCTCCGCGGCCGACCATCTGATGACGGCGGGCCCGACGCCCAAGCCGGCCCTCAACCGGGCGGACCCGGACGGGAGCTGACGGACGGCGGAGGGGGACGGCCAAGGCGCCGCCCCCCTCCGCCGTTCCCCTCCCGGCAACCACCACGACTGGCTCAGGACGGTGCCTGCATGACGGAGCACGTGCTCACGCTGGACCTCGACGGCGTCCGGGACAAGGCGGAACTGATGGACCGCTGCGCCCGGCACCTGGAGCTGTCCGACCGGTTCGCGCGCAACTGGGACGCCCTCGCCGACAGCCTCACCGGCCTGCCGGACGGACCCGAGTCCGGACCCGTGCTGGTGGTCGTGCGGAACTGGCGGCCGTACGCCGCGACCCGGCCCGAGGAGTGGGAGATCGCCCAGGAGGTGTTCGCCTCGGCGGCGGACCGGACTCCCGCGCTGTCGGTCGTGCTCGCCCTCGGAGGATCCTCCTAACACCCCGGTGAGCTGCTTGGACGTTCCGTCCGGGCATCGCATCGCCGCCTCCGTGGGAGAATGAAGTACGTGCTTCTCCCCCTGGCTGACCTGTCCGGGGGTCACCTCTGATCTACCGGGATGTGCAGCACGTGCGTTTCCTCAACGACATCCAGCCCGCCCACGACCTCACCTACGACGACGTCTTCATGGTGCCGAGCCGCAGCGCGGTCGGGTCACGGCAGAGCGTGGACCTCTCCGCTCCGGACGGCACGGGCACCACGATCCCGCTGGTCGTCGCCAACATGACCGCCGTCGCGGGCCGCCGCATGGCCGAGACCATGGCCCGGCGCGGCGGGCTCGTGGTCATTCCGCAGGACATCCCCATCGACGTCGTCGCCGACGTCGTCGGCTGGGTCAAGAGCCGGCACCTGGTGCTGGACACCCCCATCGTGCTCGCCCCGCACCAGACGGTGGCCGACGCCCTCGCCCTGCTGCCCAAGCGCGCCCACAACGCGGGCGTCGTCGTCGACGACGACTTCCGTCCCGTCGGCGTCGTCACCGACGCGGACCTCACCGGCGTCGACCGCTTCACGCAGCTCGAGGTCGTCATGTCGCGCGACCTGCTGCTCCTGGACGCCGGCATCGACCCGCGCGAGGCCTTCAACACCCTGGACGCGGCCAACCGGCGCTACGCCCCCGCCGTCGACAGCGAGGGCAAGCTCGCCGGCATCCTGACCCGCAAGGGCGCCCTGCGCGCCACCCTGTACACGCCGGCCGTCGACGCCCAGGGCAAGCTGCGCATCGCCGCGGCCGTCGGGATCAACGGCGACGTCGCGGGCAAGGCCAAGCAACTGCTCGACGCGGGAGTGGACACGCTCGTCATCGACACCGCGCACGGCCACCAGGAGTCGATGATCAGCGCCGTCCGCACGGTGCGCGCGCTCGACCCGCAGGTGCCGATCGTCGCGGGCAACATCGTCTCGGCCGAGGGCGTCAGGGACCTGATCGAGGCGGGCGCCGACATCATCAAGGTCGGCGTCGGCCCCGGCGCCATGTGCACCACCCGCATGATGACGGGCGTGGGCCGGCCGCAGTTCTCGGCCGTCCTGGAGTGCGCGGCCGAGGCGCGCAGGCACGGCAAGCACGTGTGGGCCGACGGCGGCGTCCGCCACCCGCGCGACGTCGCCATGGCGCTCGCCGCGGGCGCCTCCAACGTCATGGTCGGGTCCTGGTTCGCGGGCACCTACGAGTCCCCGGGCGACCTCCAGCACGACGCGAACGGCCGCCCCTACAAGGAGTCCTTCGGCATGGCCTCCGCGCGGGCCGTCCGCAACCGCACCTCGGAGGAGTCCTCCTACGACCGTGCCCGCAAGGCGCTGTTCGAGGAGGGCATCTCCACCTCCCGGATGTTCCTCGACCCGGCCCGCCCGGGCGTCGAGGATTTGGTCGACTCGATCGTCGCGGGCGTCCGCTCCTCCTGCACCTACGCCGGCGCGGGCTCCCTCGAGGAGTTCGCGGAGCGGGCCGTCGTGGGGATCCAGAGCGCGGCCGGTTACGCGGAGGGCAAGCCGCTGCACGCCAGCTGGTAGCTCCGCGGGTGGGGCGGGTGGGGCGGGTGGCCGGGCGGTCGGGTCGTGTTTCGGGTGCGGGTCGGTGGGGGCTGGTCGCGCAGTTCCCCGCGCCCCTGCGAATGCGTCTCGCTGCCCGGCGCGAACAGGTACCCGCGTCCTCCGAAAGCGTCGTGCAATGAACCGGCACGGTCGGCCGGCACCTGGGTGGTCTTCGGTGTCTGGATGGCGGTCGGGCTCGTGTTCTACTTCCTTTACGGCCACCGCCGCTCCCGACTCGCGACCCCCGCGCCATCTGAGAAGTGAACGACCCACTGTGCTGAACGATCTCGACGAACGCATCGTGCACGCCCTCGCCGAGGACGCCCGCCGCTCCTTCGCGGACATCGGGCAGCTGGTCGGCCTGTCCGCGCCCGCCGTGAAACGGCGCGTGGACCGGCTGCGGGCCACCGGCGCCATCACCGGCTTCACCGTGCGGGTCGACCCCGCGGCCCTCGGCTGGGAGACCGAGGGGTTCGTCGAGATCTACTGCCGGCGCAACACCTCCCCGGAGACCATCCAGCGCGGGCTCGAGCGCTACCAGGAGGTCGTCGCCGCCTCCACCGTCACGGGTGAGGCGGACGCGGTGGCCCAGGTCTTCGCCGCCGACATGCGCCACTTCGAGCGCGTCCTGGAACGCATCGCGGGCGAGCCGTTCGTGGAGCGGACGAAGTCCGTGCTGGTGCTCTCCCCGCTGCTGCGCCGCTTCTCGGCGGGCTCGCCGACCTGAGCGGCCTACTCGGCCGTCTTGCGGGCCATGGCGTTGTTCCCTATCGAGTTGTGCACGCTGAAGCTCACGGCGTCCGAGCGGTAGCGGTCGTCGGACCATTCGACCGGCCGGCCCTCGCGGGTCGTCGTGACCCGGCGGACCCGCAGCAGGGGACTCGTGCGGCGGATGCCGAGGAGCTCGGCGTCCCGGGCGCCCGCCGCCACCGCGTCGATGACGTGCTCGCCGTAGGCGAAGACCAGGCCGGTGTCGTCGAGGAGGCGCTGGGTCACCGAGGGGCAGTCCGGTTCGATCGACTCGACGGCCGGGGAGATCCAGTCCGCGTACACGGTCCGCTCCACGAGCACCGGCTCGCCGTCCAGGCCGCGCAGCCGCAGGACGCGCAGCACCGGCGTGCCGGCGCGCAGCTGGAGATGGACGGCGTCCTCGGCGGTGGCCCGGCGGTACTCCTGTGCGACCACCCGGCCGCTCGCCTCGCGGCCCATCGCACGCGCCCACTGGGCGAAGCTGCGCAGTTCCGCGAAGCTCTGGCTGCGGCGGCTGGCGAGGACCACGCGGCGGGCGCCCTGGCGGGACCCGATGAGCCCCTCGGCGGTCAGTGCCGCGACGGCCTGGCGGACCGTGCCGCGGGAGACGCCGTAGTGGGCCGCGAGGTCGGTTTCGGCGGGCAGCCGCGAGCCGACCGCGTACTCTCCGCGGTCGATCGCCCGACGCAGCTCGTCGGCGATCTCCTCGTGTCGCGCGGCCATGCTTCCCCTCTGCTCGGACGGCTGTAGACAGTCTGACCAGCCTAGTCGACCCGTCGGGCTGTTCGGCGGCCGTCGCAACTGTGCGTGAAATCAAGGCACAGGGTTTCGCCGGTGTTTACGAAGGGGACACCAGCGGCGTGCGTACTGAGGCGAACTTGTTCAGACAAGTTCTTCTCATCTCCTGCATTCTCGCGCGTCCCCTGGAGAAGCCGTGACCGTGCCCCTGCCGAGATCCGCCGTCCGCGGCGGTGTCCTCGCCGCCCTCGCAGCCCTCGCCCTGAGCGCCTGTGGCGCCGCCCCCGAGACCACCTCCACCACCGCCGACGGCAAGAACGCCGCAACCGCTGCCTCCGCCGCCGACTTCGGCGGACTCGACGCGCTGGTGAAGGCGGCGAAGAAGGAGGGCACGCTGAACGCCATAGCGCTGCCCCGCGACTGGGCCAACTACGGCGCCCTCATCGACGGCTTCCAGAAGAAGTACGGCATCAAGGTCGCGGTCGAGAACCCGGACGGCGCGAGCCAGGACGAGATCAACGCCGTCACCTCGCGCAAGGGCCAGGACCGCGCGCCGGACGTCCTCGACCTCGGCAGCTCCTTCGCGCTGAGCGCCGCCCAGCAGGGCTTGCTCGCCCCCTACAAGGTGGCTTCCTTCGCGGACATCCCCGAGGGCCAGAAGGACGCGCAGGCCCGCTGGTACAACGACTACGGCGGCTACATCTCCATCGGCTGCGACGCCAAGCGCGTCAAGGCCTGTCCGACCACCTTCGCGGACCTCCTCAAGCCGCAGTACAAGGGCCAGGTCGCCCTCAACGGCAACCCCACCAAGTCCGGCTCCGCGTTCGGCGGCGTCTACGCGGCGGCCCTCGCGAGCGGCGGCTCCTTCGACGACATCCAGCCCGGCCTCGACTTCTTCGCCAAGCTCAAGAAGAACGGCAACTACACGCCCGTCGAGTCGACCCCGGCCACCGTCGAGAAGGGCGAGACGCCCATCAGCATCGACTGGGACTACCTCAACGCCGGATACGCCGACGAGTTCAAGTCCAAGGGCGTCGACTGGAAGGTGTCCGTGCCGAGCGACGGCCAGTTCTCCCAGTACTACTCCCAGGCGATCAACAAGGACGCCCCGCACCCGGCCGCGGCCCGCCTGTGGCAGGAGTACCTCTACAGCGCCGAGGGCCAGAACCTGTGGCTCAAGGGCTACGCCCGTCCGGCCCTGATGACCGCCATGGAGAAGGCCGGCACCCTCGACAAGGCGGCGGCCGCCAAGCTGCCCGCGGTCTCCGGGACGCCCTCCTTCCCGACCGAGGCCCAGCAGAGCAAGGCCAAGACGGTCCTCGGGCAGGGCTGGGCCAAGGCCGTCTCCGGATGACCACCACCGCCGTACGGGTCGACACGGCGTCCGCCGCTCCGGTGAAGCGGCGGCGCCGTGCCCTCGGCTGGCTCGCCGTCGTCCCGCTGCTCGCCTTCACCGCGCTCGCCTTCGGGCTGCCCGCCGTGGCCATGCTCGACGGCGCGTTCACCGCCAAGGACCCGGCCACGGGCGCCACGTCCTACACGGTCGACAACCTGACTGCCTCACTGCGGGGCGCGTATCTGACGGCCCTGCTCGGCAGTGTGAAGCTGTCCGCCGTGTCGGCTGCGCTGGGGGCCCTGCTGGGGCTGCCGCTCGCCCAGGCGGTCGTGACCTCCCGCTTCCGCGCGCTGCGCGAGGCCGTGCTCACCGCGTCCGGGGTGCTGGCCAACTTCGGCGGCGTCCCGCTGGCGTTCGCCTTCGTCGCCACCCTCGGCAACGCCGGTGTGCTCACCCGGCAGTTCGGGCTCACCGACCAGGGCTGGGACCTGTACAGCTTCTGGGGACTGGTGATCGTCTACCTGTACTTCCTGATCCCGCTGATGGTGCTCACCATCACCCCCGCCCTGGAGGGACTGCGCACCCAGTGGCGCGAGGCGGCGCAGAACAACGGCGCGACGTCCGCGCAGTACTGGAGGCACGTCGCCCTGCCCGTGCTGCTGCCCTCGCTCCTCGGAGGCCTCGTGCTGCTCTTCGGCAGCGCCTTCGCCGCGTACGCCACCGCCGCGGCCATGGTGGGCAGTTCCATCCCGCTGGTCACCCTGCAGATAGCGGACGCCATCTCCGGCAACGTCCTCGTCGGGCAGGAGAACGTGGCGCTCGCCCTCAGCCTCGACATGGTCCTGGTCGCCGGACTGGTCATGGCCGTGTACCTGCCCCTGCAACGACGGAGCGCGCGATGGCTCGCCTGAACCTGTGGCGGTGGGGCGTCCTCGGCCTCGCCGGACTGTACTTCCTGGTGCCGCTGGCCGCGTCGGTCGTCTTCACCGTCGACGTGCCGGGCCAGGGCGTCACCTTCGACGCCTACACGCAGATCTTCTCCACCGACGGCTTCGGGTCCAGCCTGCTGCTCTCCCTGGAGCTGGCCGCCGCCACCATCGCCGTCGTGCTGCTGCTGATGGTGCCCGCCATGGTGGCGCTGCGGCTCGGCTCGCCCCGGCTGCGCCCGGTCGTCGAGGTGGTGTGCTCGCTGCCCCTGGTGGTGCCGCCCATCGCCTTCGTCGCGGGCATCGGGACGGTGCTGAAGTGGGGGCCCGAGCACCTCTCGCGCACTCCGCTGTTCCAGACCTTCGTGGCGATCCAGGACCCCGGCTTCCCCGTCGTCCTCGTGCTGGCGTACGTGGTGATGGCGTTGCCGTTCGTGTACCGCGCCCTGGACGCAGGACTGCGCTCCGTCGATGTGCGCACCCTCGTCGAGGCCGCCCGCAGCTGCGGCGCCGGCTGGCCGCAGGCGCTCGTGCGGGCCGTGCTGCCCAACCTGCGCGGCGCGCTGCTCAACGCCTCCTTCCTCACGCTGGCCCTCGTGCTCGGCGAGTTCACCGTGGCGCAGCTGCTCGGCTTCCAGCCCTTCGCCGTCTGGATCGTGAACGTCAGCGGCTCTCAGGCCCAGCTGTCCGTCGCCGTGTCCGTGCTCAGCCTGCTCGTGACCTGGGCACTCCTCCTCGTCCTCGCCGGATTCGGCGGGCGCACCCGTTCTACTTCCCGGGGTTGAACCATGACCGTGCTCGATACGACAGAGACGAAGGCCGCGAAGCAGGCGGCGACCGTCGAGTTCCGGGGGCTGCGAAGGGAGTTCGGGCCGACCGTCGCCCTCGACGGTCTCGACCTCACCGTCCGGCCGGGTGAACTCGTCGCCCTGCTCGGCCCCTCCGGCTGCGGCAAGACCACCGCGCTGCGGGTGCTCGCCGGATTCGAACACCCCGACTCCGGTGCGGTGCTCGTCGACGGCGAGGACGTCACCCGGATTCCGGCCCACCGCCGGGACGCCGGGATGGTCTTCCAGTCGTACAGCCTCTTCCCGCACCTCGACGCGCTCGACAACGTGGCCTTCGGGCTGCGGATGCGCAAGGTGCGCAGCGCCGAACGACGGTCACGGGCCGCCGAGTTGCTGGACCTGGTGGGCCTCGCCGACAAGGGCGGGCGGTTCCCGCACCAGCTCTCCGGCGGTCAGCAGCAGCGCATCGCGCTGGCCCGCGCGCTCGCCCTGCGCCCGCGGGTCCTGCTGCTCGACGAGCCGCTCTCCGCGCTCGACGCCAAGGTGCGGCTCACCCTCCGCGAGGAGATCCGGCGGCTCCAGCAGGAGCTCGGCATCACCACCCTGTTCGTCACCCACGACCAGGAGGAGGCCCTGTCCATGGCGGACCGGGTCGCCGTGATGCACGCCGGGCGACTCGAACAGTGCGCCGCCCCGGCCGAGTTGTACGGCAGGCCCGCCACGGCCTTCGTCGCCGAGTTCGTGGGCACGACGAGCAGGATCCCGGGACGCCTGGCCGGCGACACCGTCGAGGTGCTCGGACGACGGCTGCCCGTCGACGGCCGGGTGCCGACCGTGACCGAGGTGGACGCCCTGCTGCGGCCGGAGGCGGTGCGGGTGCGGGCCGAGGACGCCGGGGACGCCCGCGTGGTCGCCACGTCCTTCCTGGGCGCGGCCGTCCGGCTCACCGTCCGGCTCGCGGACGGCGCCGAGGTGAAGGCCGACCTGCCCGCCCACGAGGCCGCCGGGCTCACGGCGGGGACCGCGGTGACCGTGTCGCTGCCGGATCGCCCGGTGCTCGTGGCCGAACGTGCTTCCTGACCCCGTGCCGAAAGAGGACACCGTGACCCGACTCCCGCTCCAGGCCGTCCTGTTCGACATGGACGGCACGCTCGTCGACACCGAGCGGCTGTGGTGGGAGGCGGTGGAAGGGGTCGCCGGACGGCCGCTGATCGAGGCGGACCGGCCGGAGGTGCTCGGCCGCCCCGTCGAGCACACCGCGCAGTGGCTGGCCGCCGGCTCCGGCCGCCCTGCGGCGGGCCTCGCCGAGGCGCTGCACCGCGAGTTCGCGGACCGCGTGCGCGCCGGCATCGTGCCGCGCCCCGGCGCGCTCGCCCTGCTCGACGCCCTGGCCCGGGACCGCGTGCCGACGGCGCTGGTGACCGCGTCGCCCCGGGCGGTCGCCGACCTGGTGCTCGACGCGCTCGGCGCGGACCGGTTCGCCGTCACCGTCACCGCCGACGACACCGAGCACACCAAACCCGCCCCCGACCCCTATCTGGCGGCCTGCCGCGCCCTCGGCGTCGACCCCGCGGCCTGTGTGGCCGTCGAGGACACCGAGACCGGGGTGGCCTCCGCGGAGGCGGCCGGGTGCGCGGTGCTTGCGGTGCCGTCGCTCGCGCCGATCCCGCCGGCCCCCGGCCGGACCGTGGTGGTCGGTCTGGAAGGCGTCACCCCTGAGCGGCTGCGCTCCCTGCCGCCGCACCGGCTCCGCGTCATGACGTGGAACCTCTGGTTCGGGGGGACCAAGGTCCGCGACCACCGGGCCAAGCAGCTCAAGGCGCTCACCGAGGCCGACGTGGACGTGGTCGGGCTCCAGGAGACGTACGGCGGCGCCGCCGAGGAGCTCGCCGAAGCCCTCGGCTGGCACTGCCACCGGGCCGGGGAGAACCTGGGGATCGTCAGCCGCCACCCGATCGCCGCCGGCCTCGGCGATCCGCAGGTGGGCTTCTACGGAGCGGCGGGCGCCCGGATCCGCGTCCCCGGGGGCGAGGTCGACGTGTGGACGGTCCACCTGGACTGCGCGCCCTACGGGCCCTACGAGGCCGCCTTCGACGGGCTCGCCGCGGACGCCCTGACCGTCCACGAGGAGGGTCGGCTCGCGCGGCTGGTGGACGCCCTGCGCCGGGTCGGGGAGAGCCCGGACCGGCCCGTCGTCCTCGTCGGCGACTTCAACTGCCCCTCCCACCTGGACCGGTCGGACGCCGCGTGGCCGGTGACCAGGGCCGCCGAACAGGCGGGCTTCGCCGACTCCTACCGCGAGGCGCATCCGGACCCCGTGCGGGAGCCCGGTCACACCTGGTCCCCGGTGCACGCCGAGCACGAGGACGGCAGCGGCCGGGCGGAGCCGCAGGACCGGATCGACTTCGTGCTCCACCGGGGCCTGCGGGTGCTCGACTCGCGGACCCTGGTGACCGGCGCCGTCCGGCCGTGGCCGGACGTCGAGGACAACGACTGGCCCTCCGACCACGCAGCCGTGATCACCACCTTCGCGATCACCCCCTCGGCGGTCTCCGTCAATCCGGTGGGCGAGGGGACGGGAACCGTCTAGCATCGGTGACATGACCTGGCGACATTGATCCACGACCGGCTCCGACGTCCGTCGACTGACCGCGACGCTCTACGCGTACGCGTTCCTCGACGAGTTCGTGCTTCTCTACCCGGTGTACGCGCTGTTGTTCGCGGACGCCGGGCTGTCCGTCGGGGAGATGTCCTCCCTCTTCGTGCTGTGGTCGCTGACCGGCGTCCTGCTCGAGGTGCCCTCCGGCGCCTGGGCCGACGCCGTCTCCCGACGACTGCTGCTGTGGACCGGCCCGCTGCTGGGCGCGGCCGGCTTCGCGCTGTGGGTGCTGTTCCCGTCGTACTGGGCCTTCGCGGCAGGCTTCGTCCTGTGGGGCGCCCGTGGCGCGCTGGGCTCCGGCGCGCTCGAGGCACTGGTCTACGAGGAACTGGACCTGGCAGGCGCCGCCGACCGGTACGCCGTGGTCATGGGACGTGCGCACGCCGTGGGCCAAGGGGCCGTGCTGGCGGCGACGGGACTGGCCGGGCCGGTCTTCGCGGTCGGCGGATACCCGGCCGTCGGCGCGGCCAGCGTACTGGCGTGCCTGCTCTGCGCCGTGACGGCGACCCGCTTCCCGGAGCACCGCACTCCGGCGCCCGCCGACGCCGACGCCGACGCCGACTCCGGCGGGGGCGAGCGCGACGAGGCCCGTGCCGACGAGAGCCGGGCCGACGAGAGCCGGGCCGATGGGGGCCGGGCCCACGAGGGCCGGGTCCGGGCGCTGCGCACCGGCCTCTCCTGGCTCTGCGGACTCCGCGGGGACCGTCCCCTTCTCGGCGCCCTGCTGCTCGTCCCCGCCGTCACGGCGGTGTGGGGCGCCCTCGACGAGTACACTCCGCTGCTGGTCAGGGGGACCGGGGCGGCGGACGGGGCAGTCCCGTACCTGCTCATGATGATCTGGGCCGGCGTGACGGCGGGCAGTCTGCTGGCCGGTGCCGCGGAGCGCCTCGGCCGCACCGGCCTGGCGGCGGTCCTCGCGGGCTCCGCGCTCGCCCTGGCGGCCGGCGCGCTGTCGGGGGCGCAGGCCGGAATCGCCCTCGTCGGCCTGGCCTTCGGCGGCTTCCAGACGGCGACCGTACTGGCCGACGTCAGGCTCCAGCAGCGCATCGACGGCGGCGCACGGGCCACCCTGACCTCGATCGCCGGCGTCGGGACCGAGCTGGTGACCGTCGCGGTGTACGGCGCGTACGGCGTCCTGGGCGCGCGGTTCCCGCACGGCGTCGTGTTCGCCCTGTGCGCCCTCCCGTATCTGGTCACGGCGCTGGCGGTGGGCCGACGGCGGCGGAGGGCGGCGAGCGCGCTGTCGCGGGGCCGCCGGAGCCGGCGGGCGAGGGCGGTGTCGCGAGGCCGGGGGAGAGGAGGGTGAGGACCCGGTCGCCGCGTGCGGCGAGAGCGCGCCGAGCGCTCTGCCGGCGGGGCCGGGCAGGGGCTCTGCCGCTTGGGCCCGGGGAGGGGGGCGGCGAGCGCTCTGCCCGTTGGCCCGGGGGGAGAGAGAAGCGCGTGTTCCGCCGGGGACCCGTGGGGGAGAGCCAGAGGGAGGCGCGCAACGAATCGCCGGTCCATCCGTCGCGCACGCAACGAACCGCTCACCGTCGCTCAACGGCTCCTTCTTGTCCGGCCCGCTCGGCCGCCCGTACCGTCTAGGTGGCCCCCACAACCACCCTTTCGCCCGGTGAGGATCACGCATGCGCACCGCCCTGCTCCAGAGCTCCGGCCGCCCCGGCTCCGCCGACGAGAACCTCAAGGTCCTCGACGAGGCCGCGGACCGCGCCGCCGCCGCGGGCGCCGGGCTGCTCGTCACGTCGGAGATGTTCCTCACCGGGTACGCCATCGGCGACGACGTCGCCCGCCTCGCCGAGCCCGCCGACGGCGATTCCGCGGACGCCGTCGCCCAGACCGCCGCGCGGCACGGGATCGCGATCGCCTACGGCTACCCGGAGCGCTCCGGGGACACCGTGTACAACGCGGTCCAGCTGATCTCCGCCGACGGCGACCGCCTCGCGAACTACCGCAAGACCCACCTCTTCGGCTGCTTCGAGCGCGAGCACTTCACCGAGGGCGCGCGGGCCGTCGTGCAGGCAGAGCTGAACGGCCTCACCGTCGGCCTTCTGATCTGCTACGACGTCGAGTTCCCGGAGAACGTGCGGGCGCACGCGCTCGCCGGCACCGACCTGCTCGTGGCGCCGACCGCGCAGATGCATCCCTTCCAGTTCGTCGCCGAGTCGATGATCCCGGTGCGCGCCTTCGAGAACCAGATGTACATCGCCTACGTCAACCGGGTCGGCAGGGAAGGGGAGTTCGAGTTCGTCGGGCTCTCCGCGCTGGCCGGTCCGGACGGCGTCGCCCGGGCGCGCGCCGGCCGCGCCGAGGAACTGGTCCTCGCCGACGTCGACCCGGTCGCCCTCGCCGCCTCCCGTGAGGCCAACCCCTACCTGCGGGACCGCCGCCCCGGTCTCTACGGGTCCCTGGCCTGACCGCCGCACCCCCGACGCCGCACCCCCCGAACGCCGCACCCCCAGCTCGTCTTTGCCGCAAGGAGTCCGCACCCCATGACGTCCACCGTGCCCAACGCCGTCGAGCACGCAGACGAGCAGCAGCCGCCGATCACCATGTTCGGTCCGGACTTCCCGTACGCCTACGACGACTTCCTCGCCCACCCGGCGGGCCTCGGCCAGATCCCGGCGACCGAGCACGGCGCCGAGGTCGCCGTCATCGGCGGCGGGCTGTCCGGCATCGTGGCCGCGTACGAGCTGATGAAGATGGGGCTCAAGCCGGTCGTCTACGAGGCCGACCGGATCGGCGGACGGCTGCGCACCGTCGGCTTCGAGGGCTGCGACCCCTCCCTCACCGCCGAGATGGGCGCGATGCGCTTCCCGCCGTCCTCGACGGCGCTCCAGCACTACATCGACCTGGTGGGGCTGGAGACCCGGCCCTTCCCCAACCCGCTCGCGGAGACCACCCCTTCGACGGTCGTCGACCTCAAGGGCGAGTCCCACTACGCCGAGACGATCGGCGACCTTCCGCAGGTCTACCGTGACGTCGCCGCGGCCTGGAACGCCTGCCTCGAAGAGGGCGCCGACTTCTCCGACATGAACCAGGCCATGCGCGAGCGCGACGTGCCGCGCATCCGCGAGATCTGGGCGAAGCTCGTCGAGAAGCTCGACAACCAGACCTTCTACGGCTTCCTCTGCGACTCCGAGTCCTTCAAGTCCTTCCGGCACCGGGAGATCTTCGGCCAGGTCGGCTTCGGCACCGGCGGCTGGGACACCGACTTCCCCAACTCCATCCTGGAGATCCTCCGCGTCGTCTACACCGAGGCCGACGACCATCACCGCGGCATCGTCGGAGGCTCCCAGCAGCTGCCGCTGCGCCTGTGGGAGCGGGAACCGGAGAAGATCGTCCACTGGCCGTATGGCACCTCGCTCAGCTCGCTCCACGAGGGCGGCGAGCCGCGGCCGGCCGTGACGCGGCTGCACCGCACCGCGGGCGACCGGATCACCGTGACCGACGCGAACGGCGACATCCGCACCTACCGGGCGGCGGTCTTCACCGCCCAGTCCTGGATGCTGCTGTCGAAGATCGCCTGCGACGACTCGCTCTTCCCGATCGACCACTGGACGGCGATCGAGCGCACGCACTACATGGAGTCCAGCAAGCTGTTCGTGCCCGTCGACCGGCCGTTCTGGCTGGACAAGGACGAGACCACCGGCCGCGACGTCATGTCGATGACGCTCACCGACCGCATGACCCGCGGGACGTACCTGCTCGACGACGGCCCGGACAGGCCCGCCGTCATCTGCCTCTCGTACACCTGGTGCGACGACAGCCTGAAGTGGCTGCCGCTGTCCGCGAACGAGCGGATGGAGGTCATGCTGAAGTCGCTCGGCGAGATCTACCCGAACGTCGACATCAGGAAGCACGTCATCGGCAACCCCGTGACGGTCTCCTGGGAGAACGAGCCCTACTTCATGGGTGCGTTCAAGGCCAACCTCCCCGGCCACTACCGCTACCAGCGGCGGCTGTTCACCCACTTCATGCAGGACCGGCTGCCCGAGGACAAGCGGGGCGTCTTCCTCGCCGGAGACGACATCTCCTGGACGGCCGGCTGGGCCGAGGGCGCCGTGCAGACCGCGCTCAACGCGGTCTGGGGCGTCATGCACCACTTCGGCGGGGCCACCGACGCTGCCAACCCGGGCCCGGGCGACGTGTACGACGAGATCGCGCCCGTGGAACTGCCGGAGAACTGAGTCCGCCGCCCGCGCGCCACACCCCGGCGCGCCTCAGAGCGGGGTGAGCATCATCCGTCCCGCGAAGCCGACGGCCGTGTCGAGCCGCTCGGTGAACTCCACGGCCACGTCGGGGAGTCGGCGCAGCGCCCACAGCGCCCGGGCCGCCGTCCAGGTGGCGTCCCGGGCGCGCTCCAGGCTCCAGGCGCCGAGCAGATGGGTGAGCGGATCGGCGATCTGCAGCAGATCGGGGCCCGGCATCAGCTCTTCGCGGAGCCGCTCCTCCAGCGAGACGAGGAGATCGCCCACGCGGTCGAACTCGTCCTCCAGCTCGACCGGTTCGCAGCCGAGGCTACGGCAGGCGTCCACGACGGCGAGCGCGAGGTCGTGCCCGATGTGCGCGTTGACGCCCGCGAGCGCGAACTGCAGCGGGCGTACGCCCGGATGGCGGCGGAACTGCAGCAGCGGGCGCCAGCAGGCGGGCGGACGCCGGTCGCCCGGCTCCGGATCCACCGCGTCCAGGTAACGCTCGGCGAACCGTACGTCCAGCGTGATCGCGGCCTGCGGGTCGGGGAAGCGGCCCCGGTCGATGCGCCGGCCGACCTCCTCCGTCACGGCGAGGTAGACACGGTTGAAGACCGCGACCCCGTCACGCGCGGGCAAGGTCGCGTCGAGGGCGCGCATCCGGGCGAGCACGCCGTCGAGGCTCGGGTCGGCCGGGCCGGCCCCCGCGTCGACGGGAAGGGTGAACTGTTCCGATTGCGGCATGGGGGCAGGGTGGCAGTTCTAGGCTGGCCCGCGTGCCGGCGAGCCCGACGTTTCCCCGGAACGGGGGACGGGCGCGCCGCGCGGGAGGGGGAACAGCACGGTGTCAGGGGTACGTGAGCGACGGGCCGGCCGACGCAGCGCCATGCTCTGCGTCGCCTCGGTCGTGGTCGTCCTCGGCGCCGCGGCCGGGACGGTGACCGCGCTCGGCGACGGCGACGAGCGAGACCGGGGCCGCGACACCGCCGCAGCCCCACCCGGCGCCGGCGCGACGCTGCCGGCCCCCTCCCGTCCGCCGTCCCCGTCCCTCGCCGCGGCTTCCCCGACCGTGTCGCCCGCCGCGACGCCGTCGCCCCCGGCCGCCCGCCGCGCCGCGCGGAAGCCGCGGGCGGCCGCCGCGTCCGCGGGCCTGTACCGCCACGACGAGTCC
The DNA here is from genome assembly GCF_040299045.1 of Streptomyces sp. NPDC001027. NCBI lineage: Bacteria > Bacillati > Actinomycetota > Actinomycetes > Kitasatosporales > Streptomycetaceae > Streptomyces > Streptomyces sp. NPDC001027. The sequence continues at coordinate 64,420 of NZ_JBEPBI010000012.1, read as the reverse complement.
CAGGTCCTCGACTGGGTGCACGCCCACCCCGCCGACCCGCGCACCCCCGTGATCGAGTCCCGGATCGCGAACCGGCCGGCTGCGGTGTGGTTCGCCGACTACGCGCCCGGCACGATCACGGCACGGGTCCGCGCGGTCACCTCGGGCGCCGCCGCCCAGGGCCGGGTCCCCGTCCTCGTGGCGTACGCGATCCCGGACCGCGACTGCGGCGGCGCCTCCGAGGGCGGAGCGCCCGACATCGACGCCTACGACGGCTGGATCGACCGGTTCGCCGCCGGGCTCGGCCGCGGCGAGGCGGTCGTCGTCCTGGAGCCGGACTCGATCGCCCAGGCCGACTGTCTCGACGCGGGCGCGCGGGCCGACCGCTTCGCCGCCCTGGCCCGCGCGGGGCGGGTGCTGAAGGCGGCGAACCCCGCGGCCCGCGTCTACTACGACGCCGGTCACTCCCACTGGAACGCGCCGGCGCAGCAGGCCGCGCTGCTGAGGCAGGCGGGCGCCGCCTCGGCCGCGTCCTCCGACGGGATCTTCAGCAATGTCTCCAACTTCCGCGGCACCGCGGACGAGGTCGCCTATGCGCGCCGGGTGCTGGATGCGCTGGGCGGCCCGGCGGGCCTGGGGGCGGTCATCGACACGAGCCGCAACGGCAACGGCGCGCCGGCCGACGGCGAGTGGTGCGACCCGGACGGCCGCAGCATCGGCAGGGCGCCCACCCTGGACACCGGGCAGGCCCGGATCGACGCCTATCTGTGGGTGAAGCTGCCGGGGGAGTCGGACGGCTGCAAGGGTGCGGCGGGCGAGTTCAGCCCCGCGTACGCCTATGAGCTGGCGTCGTCGTAGCTGCTGGCGCCGCCGTCCAGCAGCGGCCGTCCTGTCCTGAGGTGGGCGGGTGCGAGCGCGCGCAGGGCGTGGTAGCCGCCGACGACGACGATCGTGCCGAGCGCGATGCCGCTCAGGGAGAAGGTGTCGGTGAAGTGCATCGTGACGTTGCCGACGCCGATGATGATGCCCGCCGCGGCCGGCACCAGGTTCAGGGGATTGCGAAGGTCGACCCGGGCGTTGAGCCAGATCTGCGCGCCGAGCAGGCCGATCATGCCGTAGAGGATGACGGTGATGCCGCCGAGGACGCCCCCGGGGATCGCGGCGACCACCGCGCCGAACTTCGGGCACAGCCCGAACAGGAGGGCGAAGCCGGCGGCCGCCCAGTAGGCGGCCGTCGAGTAGACGCGGGTCGCGGCCATCACGCCGATGTTCTCGGAGTAGGTGGTGTTGGGCGGCCCGCCCACGGCCGTGGACAGCATCGAGCCGACGCCGTCGGCGGAGATCGCCGTGCCGAGCCGGTCGTCGAGGTCGTCGCCGGTCATCTCGCCGACCGCCTTGACATGCCCCGCGTTCTCCGCGACCAGTGCGATGACGACCGGCAGTGCCACGAGGATCGCCGACCACTCGAACGACGGCCCGTGGAAGGACGGCAGGCCGATCCAGTCGGCGTGGGCGACCCCGGACAGGTCGAGCCGCCAGTGGTCGGTGACCTTCCCGCTCGCGTCGGCCGAGTGGATGCGGCCGAAGATCCGGTCGGACGCCCACGACACGGCGTACCCGAAGACCAGGCCGAGGAAGATCGCGATCCGGGACCAGAAGCCCCGCAGGCAGACCACCGCCAGACCGGTGAACGCCATGGTCAGCAGGGCCGTCCACTGGTCCTGCGGCCAGTAGACGGTGGCGGTGACCGGAGCGAGGTTGAAGCCGATCAGCATCACCACCGCGCCCGTCACGATCGGCGGCATCGCGATGTGGATGATGCGCGCCCCGAAGCGCTGCACGGCCAGGCCGACGACGAACAGGGCGGCCCCGACGACCAGGACCGCGCCGGTGACCGTGGCGCTGGCGCCGCCCTGGGCCCGGATGACCGCGGCCACGCCCACGAAGGACAGGGAGCAGCCGAGGTAGCTGGGCACCCGGCCGCGGGTGGCGAGCAGGAAGATCACCGTCGCCACGCCCGACATCATGATGGCGAGGTTCGGATCCAGGCCCATCAGGACCGGCGCCACGAAACTCGCCCCGAACATCGCCACCACGTGCTGGGCGCCGAGCCCGGCCGTGCGGGGCCAGGACAGCCGCTCGTCGGGGCGGACCACCGCGCCGGGCGCCGGCGTCCGGCCGTCGCCGTGCAGTTTCCAGCGGATGCCGAGATCCATGGTGCGGTTTCGCTTTCGTACGGGTGCGGACGTCCTGATCATTCTCCCGTGCATCAGCGGCCGAGGGGCTGCCGGGGCGGTCACCAGGGGGAGGGGTGAGCGACCGCTTAGGCGGCGCTCTACCATAGGGACCGTCCCCCTCACCTGCACAGGAGCCCCGCCGTGACCGCCGAAGCCCCGCCCGCCCCTGCCGTGTCGTACGGCCGGCTCGTCCCGGTCACCGTCCACTTCGACGACCTGGACGCGCTAGGACTGCTGCACAACGCCCGTTACCCGGTGATGGTCGAGCGCGCCTGGAGCGAGCTGTGGCAGGAGCACGGCGTGCGCTTCGAGGGGGACTGGGGGGCGGCCGGCGACGCCTGCAACGCCGTGAAGGAACTCCGGATCACTTACGAGGCGCCGGTGACCAGACCGGGCGCGTACGCCGTGCACCTGTGGCTGGAGCGGCTCGGGGTCACCGGCCTGACCTACGGCTTCCGTTTCTGCTCGACGGACGGGACGCTCACGTACGCGCGCGGCGCCCGGGTCCTCGTCCGGCTGGACGCGACGACCATGCGCCCCACGCCCTGGAGCGAGACCTTCAGGGCCGCGGGTCGGGCACTGCTGCGGCCCGCGGACTGACCTTCGCGCCCGTCCGCTCCCCGCCGCGCAGCACGCCCGCGAAGGCCACGAGTCCGCACGCCAGCACGGTCACCACGGCGAAGGACGCCATCAGACTCGTCGCCTGGGCGACCCCGCCGATCAGGCTCGGGGCGATCAGTCCGGAGGTGTACGTGATCGTCGCGACGCCCGCGATGGCCTGACTGGGGTTGGGTCCGCTGTGGCCGGCCGCGGCGAAGCACAGCGGCACGACGACCGCGATGCCGAGCCCCATCAGCCCGAACCCGCCGATCGCCACCGCCGGATGCCCCGCGACGACGATCAGCAGCCCGCCCAGCGCGGCCAGCACGCCGCCCGCCCGTACCGTGCGCACCGCGCCGAACCGGTCGACCACCGCGTCTCCCGCGATCCGCGCCACCGCCATCGTGAGCATGAAGCCGGTCGTGCAGGCCGCCGCGACCCCGGCCGACGACTCGAGCCGGTCGCGCAGGTACACCGCCGACCAGTCCAGGCTCGCGCCCTCCGCGAACACCGCGCAGAAGCCGACCGCGCCGATCAGCAGCGCCGAGCGGGGCGGCAGCGCGAACCGCGGAGGCGGCTCCGCGTCCGCGGCCGGCCGGATGTCGAGCACCCACCGGCAGGCCAGCAGCCCGAGACCGGTGAGGACGGCGGCGGCCAGCGCGTGATGCACGCGGGCGTCCGCGCCGAGGTGGGCGGCGAGCGTGCCGCCGACCGAGCCGATCAGGGCGCCCGCGCTCCACATGCCGTGCAGCCCGGACATGATCGACCTGCCGAGCAGCCGCTCCACCTCCACCCCGAGGGCGTTCATGGCGACGTCGGCCATGCCGGCGGCCGCGCCGTAGGCGAACATCGCCAGGCACAGCGTCGGCAGGTTCGGGGCGAGGGCGGGCAGGACCAGCGACAGCGTCCACAGCGCGAGCAGCCCGCGCAGGGCCGTACGGCTGCCGAACCGATGGGTGACCGAGCCCGCCAGCGGCATGGCGCAGGCCGCGCCGAACGCGGTGAAGGCCAGAGCGAACCCGAGCTGGCCGGTGGAGACGTCGGCGTGGTCCTGGATCCAGGGCACCCGGGTGGCGAAGGATCCGGTGACGGCGCCGTGCACGGCGAACACGGCCGCCACGGCGTACCGGGCGCGCCGCACCTGTGACGGCGCGCGGACCACTTCGCCCACTCCGCTCACTTCTCCCGCCCTCCAGGCCTTCTCGGCGACGCCCGCGCGCCGCCGACGTAAACTATCAGGAACCTTGCCTGATAAATAGAGGAGCACCGGCCGGTCCCCCGACCGGGTCCCCCTCGGCCGTGGGAGGATTCCCGCCATGCCCGCAACCCCGAGCACCGCCCGGGCCATCAACGACCGGCTCGCCCTGCGGCTGCTGCAACGCGAAGGCCCGTTGACGGCGGGGCGGTTGAAACAGCTCACCGGCCTGTCCCGTCCCACGGTGGCCGACCTCGTCGAACGCCTCACCGCCGCCGGGCTGATCCGGGTCGTGGGAGAGGCCGGGGAGCAGCGCCGCGGCCCGAACGCCAAGCTCTACGGCATCGTCGCCGACCGCGCGCAGCTGGCCGCGCTGGACGTGCGGACGGAGGGCGTCGCCGTGCTCGTCTCCGACCTGGTGGGCCGGGTGCTCGCCGAGGCCTCGGTGCCGATCGGCGGCGACACGGGCACCGGGACGGCCGTGGAGCGGGCGGTCGCGCTGGTCGAGCGCGCGGCGAAGGAGGCGGGCGCCGACCGGCTGCACACCCTGGGCATCGGCGCGCCCGGCCTGATCGACCCCGCGAGCGGTGAACTGCGCGACTCCAGCGGCCTGCCTGAATGGCACCGCCGTCTGGTCGCCGCCCTCCAGGAACGGTTCCCGCAGGCCCGCGCGCACATCGAGAACGAGACCAACCTGGCCGCCCTGGCCGAACAGCGCGAGGGCGCGGCCCACGACCGCGACACGTTCGTCCTGCTGTGGCTGGGCCACGGCACCGGCGCGGCCGTCGTCCTGGACGGCGTCCTGCGCCGGGGCGCCTCCGGCGGCGCCGGGGAGATCGGCTTCCTGCCGGTCCCCGGCACGAGCGGACTGCCGTCGGCGACCGACTGCGCGGGCGGCTTCCACTCCCTGGCCGGCTCCGCGGCGATCGCCGCCTTGGCGGAGAGCTTCGGCCTGACGCCCGGACCGCACGCCGAGGAACCGGTGGCCGCGGCCCTGGTGCGGGAGGCGGTGGCCGCGGTGCGCGAGCCGGAGCGGGAGCACTGCGCCGCACCGGAGACCTCGGCGCGGGAGTCGGGACCCGCGGCGAAGGACGCCGGATCCGCGGCGGCCCCGGCGACGGCGTTCGCGGCGGCCGGGGGATCCGCGCCGCGGGTCGCCGCCGCGCGTTTCCTCGACGCCCTCGCCGAGCGGCTGGCCCTCGGTGCGGCCTCCGTCGTCGCCGTCCTCGACCCGGGCTGCGTGGTGCTCGGCGGAGAGGTCGGCCAGGCCGGCGGGGAGGTGCTGGCCGACCGGGTGGCGCGGCGGCTGCGGCACATGGCCCCGCTGCCCACCGAGGTGCGCCCCGGCGTGCTGGGCGGCGGCGCGGTGCTCCGCGGGGCGCTGCTCACGGCCCGCGAATCCGCTCAGGAGGACCTGTTCGCAACGGCGCCGACCGGAGGCCTTGGGGCTCCCCGGCGCCGGTAAGGGGTGTGTTGCGAAGGTCCCCGCTGCCGGGCGGGCGGCGCGACGCCCGTCGGTCGTGCGCGGAGGCCCGGCGGCGGGCAAGGGCCGTCGTCACCGCCGCCGGGCCGCACGGCTCGAGCCTAAAAAGGACTAGACCAGTCCGTCAATAGGTATGGACTAATGGGGTGTTGAGTGGAGGAGTGACGTCCTGTGAGCCAACCCACACCCTTCACCTGTATGGACGCCCACCGGCCGTGGCACACTGACCCTGTACCAAAAGCAGCGCACTCCGGGGTCGGTGAAAGTCCGAACCGGCGGTTATAGTCCGCGACCCGTCCGCTTCCAGCGGCCGGTTGACCAGGTGAAATTCCTGGACCGACGGTTAAAGTCCGGATGGGAGGCAGTGCGCGGCGGGCGGGCATTCGTGCGCGTCGTCGTATATGCACTCGTCGGTGGACGAGTCCGTCCGGCGTCGTCCCGAAGCCGCTGCCCGTACCTGCTGTCGTCATCGACAGGCCCCGGAGTCCGTGCCCTATGAGGCAGGAGGACCCGGGAAGTGTTCACCGGAATCGTCGAAGAGCTGGGTGAGGTCACCGCCGTCGAGAATCTCGGCGACGCCTCCCGCTTCCGGCTGCGCGGCCCCGTCGTCACCGACGGCGCGAAGCACGGCGACTCCATCGCCGTGAACGGGGTCTGTCTCACCGTCGTCGAGCACGAGGGCGACGAGTTCACCGCAGACGTCATGGCGGAGACCCTGGACCGATCCAGCCTCGGCGCACTCGCCGTCGGCTCCCGCGTCAACCTCGAACGCCCCACCGCCGTCGGCGCGCGTCTCGGCGGGCACATCGTGCAGGGGCACGTCGACGGCACGGGCGCGGTGCTGGAGCGCAGGCCGTCGGAGAACTGGGAGATCGTCAAGGTCTCCCTCCCCGCCGAACTCGCCCGGTACGTCGTGGAGAAGGGCTCCATCACCGTCGACGGCATCAGCCTCACGGTCGTCGAGGCCGGTCCGGACTTCTTCACCGTCAGCCTCATCCCCACCACGCTCGCGCTGACCACGCTCGGCCTCAAGCAGCCCGGCGACCCGGTCAACCTCGAGGTGGACATCGTCGCCAAGTACGTCGAGCGCCTGCTGGCCACCACACAGCAGGGAGCGGGCAAGTGAACTGGCTGAACTCCGAGGCGTTCGTCGCGTTCGACCAGCACATCATCTGGTCGGACATGATCGGGAACATCCTCGGCCTGATCACCCTCGCCCTCGGCTGGCGCCGCTCGCTGCTCACCTGGCCGGTGCAGTTCCTCTCCGGGCTCGTCCTCTTCGTCGCCTTCTACGGCCACCTCGCCGGCAGCGCGGGCAAGCAGGTCGTCGTCATGGCCGTCGCCCTGTACGGCTGGTGGCAGTGGAACCGCAGCAAGGGGCGGTCCGCGGACGGCCAGATCACCCCCCGCTTCGCCACCTGGACCGAGCGCGCGGCCATGATCGGCGCCGCGGCCGCCGGCACGGTCGCCGTCGCCCTCCTCTTCAAGGCCAACCCCTCCCTGTCCTGGGACCCCTGGCCCGACGCCTACATCTTCGTCGGCACCATCGTCGCCATGTACGCCCAGGCGCGCGGCATGGTCGAGTTCTGGATCGCCTGGCTCCTCGTCGACGTCGTCGGCGTCCCCCTCAACTTCGCCAACGGCTACGCCTTCTCAGGCTTCGTCTACGTCATTTACGGCGCGCTCGTCCTGTGGGGCATGCGCGACTGGTGGCTGCGGTCCCGCAAGGCCTCGCAACCCGCTCTGGAAGGAGCGCCGGCATGAGCACGGCACCGATCCTGTACAGCACCGAAGGCCTGGAAGACCTCAGCCTCGACCCCGTCGAGCAGGCCATCGCCGACATCGCGGCCGGCCGCCCCATCGTGGTCGTCGACGACGAGGACCGCGAGAACGAGGGCGACCTCGTCGTCGCCGCCGAGAAGGTGACGCCCGAGATCGTCGCCTTCATGATGAGCGAGTGCCGCGGCCTGATCTGCGCCCCCATGGAGAGCGACGAGCTGGAGCGCCTGAAGCTCCCGCAGATGGTCGACGACAACACCGAGTCGATGACGACCGCGTTCACGGTCTCCGTGGACGCCTCGGCCGCGCACGGCGTCACCACCGGCATCTCCGCCGTCGACCGCGCCGCCACGCTCCGCCTGCTGGCGAGCGGCGACGCCGGGCCGACCGACTTCGTGCGCCCCGGCCACGTCTTTCCGCTGCGCGCCCAGCCCGGCGGCGTGCTGACCCGCAACGGCCACACCGAGGCCGCCGTGGACCTCGCCCGGCTCGCGGGGCTGCGCCCGGCCGGTGCGATCGTCGAGATCGCGGGTGAGGACGGCCGGATGCTGCGCCTTCCCGAACTGATCCCGTTCGCCCGCAAGCACGGCCTGACGATCATCTCCATCGAGGACCTGATCGCCTACCGGCGCGGCGCCGAGCCGACGGTCCGCCGCGAGGCCGAGACCCGACTGCCCACCGTGCACGGCACGTTCACCGCGTACGGCTACCGCTCCACCGTCGACGGCGTCGAGCACGTCGCCCTGGTCCACGGCGACATCGGCGACGGGGAGGACGTCCTGGTCCGCGTCCACTCCGAATGCCTCACCGGCGACGTCTTCGCGTCCCTGCGGTGCGACTGCGGCCCCCAGCTCGACGCGTCCCTGGAACGCATCCAGAGCGAGGGCCGGGGCGTGCTGGTCTACCTGCGCGGACACGAGGGCCGGGGCATCGGCCTGCTGTCCAAGCTGAGGGCGTACGAACTCCAGGAACAGGGTCACGACACCCTCGACGCCAACCTGGAGCTTGGCCTGCCCGCCGACGCCCGTGACTACGGGGCCGGGGCGCAGATCCTCGCCGACCTCGGCGTGCGCGGCGTCCGCCTCATGACGAACAACCCCGAGAAGAGCGAGGCGCTCGTCCGGCACGGCATCGAGGTCGTCGAGCGCGAACCGATGCCCGTCCAGGCGGGCGAGCACAACATCCGCTACCTGCGCACCAAGCGGGACCGGATGGGACACGACCTGCCCTGGCTGGACGCGGCCCCCGTGTCCCCCTGCGGCAACCAGTAAGCACGACCGGCACCGAGGAGAGACGAGAACGTGAGCGGCAAGGGCGCACCGGAACTGTCCGTACGCAATGTGGGCGACCTCAGGGTCGCCGTCATCGCGGCCCAGTGGCACGAGAAGGTGATGGACGGTCTGGTCGACGGCGCGCTGCGCGCCCTGCACGACCTGGGCATCGACGAGCCGACCCTGCTGCGGGTCCCCGGCAGCTGGGAACTGCCGGTGGTGGCCAAGGTGCTGGCCGGGCGGGGCTACGACGCGATCGTCGCCCTCGGCGTCGTCATCCGCGGCGGGACACCGCACTTCGAGTACGTGTGCCAAGGGGTCGTCCAGGGTCTCACCCAGGTGTCCGTCGAGACCGGCGTGCCCGTCGGCATGGGCGTCCTCACCTGCGACACCGAGGAGCAGGCCCTGGACCGGGCGGGCATCGAGGGCTCCAACGAGGACAAGGGGCACGAGGCGGTGACGGCGGCGGTGGCCACCGCGGCCACCCTCCGTTCAGTATCCGAACCCTGGCGGTAGGGGCGCCGGGAGAACGGCTAGGGTGGGCAGCACCATGTCCAAGAAGACGTTCGAGGAGCTCTTCTCCGAGCTCCAGCAGAAGGCCGCCAGCGGCGACCCCGCCACTTCCCGTACCGCGGAACTCGTCGGGAAGGGCGTCCATGCCATCGGCAAGAAGGTCGTCGAAGAGGCCGCCGAGGTGTGGATGGCCGCCGAGTACGAGGGCAAGGAGGCGGCCGCGGAGGAGATCTCGCAGCTGCTCTACCACGTCCAGGTGATGATGGTCGCCCGCGGAATCTCGCTGGACGACGTGTACGCCCACCTGTAGAAACGCATTCCGCCGCATTTCCGACCCCGCCCCGTTTTCATCCCGTTCTTCATCCCGTTCCACGCGAAGGAAGCCGACCTCATGCTGCGCATCGCCGTCCCCAACAAGGGTTCCCTGTCAGGCCCTGCGGGGGACATGCTGCATGAGGCCGGCTACCAGCAGCGCCGGGAGAGCAAGGAACTGCGGATCGTCGACCCGGTCAACGAGGTGGAGTTCTTCTACCTCCGCCCCCGCGACATCGCGATCTACGTCTCCTCCGGCCGCCTCGACATCGGCATCACCGGCCGCGACCTGCTGGTCGACTCCGGCGCCGACGCCGAGGAGATCCTGCCGCTCGGCTTCGCCCGCTCCACCTTCCGCTTCGCCGCCAAGCCCGGCGCGGCGACCGGCGTCCAGGACCTCAAGGGCAAGACGGTCGCCACCTCCTACGAGGGCATCGTGGCCGGTCACCTCGCCGACCACGGCGTCGAGGCCTCCGTCGTCCACCTCGACGGCGCCGTCGAGACCGCCATCGAACTGGGCGTCGCCGAGGTCATCGCCGACGTCGTCGAGACCGGCACCTCGCTGCGCAACGCCGGGCTCGAGGTCTTCGGCGAGCCCATCATGAAGTCCGAGGCCGTCGTGATCCGCCGCACCGGCGCCGACGCCGAGGAGCCCAAGGTGCAGCAGTTCCTGCGCCGCCTCCAGGGCGTCCTGGTCGCCCGGACGTACGTGATGATGGACTACGACTGCCGCGTCGAGCAGCTCGAGAACGCCGTCGCGCTGACTCCGGGCCTGGAGTCGCCGACCGTCTCCCCGCTGCACAACGAGGGCTGGGTCGCCGTCCGCGCCATGGTCCCCGCCAAGGAGGCCCAGCGGATCATGGACGACCTCTACGACATCGGCGCCCGCGCCATCCTGACCACGGCCATCCACGCCTGCCGCCTCTGACCTCTGCCGGGAACATGTCCGACCTGCCTCCCCTCCCCGTAGTCTTCCGGCCCGGCCGCACCCGTGTGGTGCTGCTCACGGCCGGAGTGGCGATCTTCCTCGTCATCTCCGCCGTCGCGATGCTGCTGGAGCAGCTCGGGCCGGGGGAGCGGCTCAGTTTCATCCTCACCGGAGCCCTCGTCTTCTGGGTGCTGGCCCAGCTCGCCCGGGTGCGGGTGACCGCCGACGAGTCCGGTGTCACCGTCGTGAACATCGCCAGTACCAGGCGTCTGGCCTGGGCGGAGATCCTTCAGGTGAACCTCCGTCCGGGCGATCCGTGGGTGTTTCTGAACCTCAGCGACGGCACCAGCCTGCCCGCGCTCGGCATCCAGCCCGGCATCGACAAGCAGCAGGCCATCCGCGACGCGCGGGCGCTCCGCGCGCTCGCCGAGGCCCGTGCGATCCACGACCCCGAGACGCCCCCCGAGCAAGATCAGGGCTGACTCGGGGCCCGCTGCCCTGCCGCAGAACCCCCTGTCTTGATTAATCTGGTGACAAAGGCGCACTCCTGCGCCCCCGCCCCTGCGGCGCCCTGCCGGGCTCACAGGGGCTCCTGCTACCCGAGGAGTGACTCCCTCCGGCGATGGACGGTTCGTCCTGTAGTACCTGCGCCGCCCCCACCCGACCTGGTTCGGAGGCGGCGGCATCATGACCACCCCCCTGCTGCTCCTGGCAGCCGCGTTCCTGCTCATCCTCGCCAACGGCTTCTTCGTCGCCGCCGAGTTCGGCCTTGTCACGGTCGAGCGTCCGGACGCGGAGCGGGCCGCCGCCGAGGGCGACAGGCGAGCCCGCACGGTCGTCGAGTCGCTGAAGGAACTGTCCTTCCAGCTCTCCGGCACCCAGCTCGGCATCACCATCACCTCCCTCGTCGTCGGCATGCTCGCCGAACCGGCGCTCGCGGAGCTGCTCAGCGGCCCGTTCACGGCGGTCGGCGTCCCCGAGGGCGCCGTCTCCGGCGTCGCCGTCGTCGTCGGCATGCTGCTGGCGTCCGCCGTGCAGATGGTGATCGGCGAACTCGTCCCCAAGAACTGGGCGGTGTCCAAGCCGTTGCAGGTCGCGCGGTTCGTCGCGGGCCCGCAGCACGCCTTCGCCCGCCTCTTCCGGCCGGTGATCGCGGCCCTGAACACCGTCGCCAACCGCCTCGTACGGGCGCTCGGCGTCGAGCCGGCCGACGAGCTGGCCTCCGCGCGGACCCCCGGCGAGCTCGTCTCCCTGGCCCGCCACTCGGCCCAGGCCGGCGCCCTCGAGCAGGACACGGCCGACCTCTTCGTACGGACCCTCTCGCTGGCCGAACTGACCGCGCAGCACGTCATGACCCCGCGCGTGAAGGTCAGCGCCCTGCAGTCCACGGCCACCGCGGAGGACGTGGTGAACCTGACCCGGGCCACCGGCCTGTCCCGCTTCCCGGTCTACCGCGAGAAGATCGACGAAATCGTCGGCATGGCCCATCTGAAGGACGCCCTGGCGGTCCCCGTCCACGACCGGTTGCGCACTCCGGTCGTCCGCATCGCCCGCCCGGCCCTGCTGATCCCGGAGACGCTGCCGGTCCAGCCCCTGCTGGCCCGACTGCGCAGCGAACAGCCCATCGCCGTCGTCGTCGACGAGTACGGCGGCACGGCCGGCGTGGTCACCCTGGAGGACATCGTCGAGGAGATCGTCGGCGAGGTCCGCGACGAGCACGACGGCCAGGACTCCCCTGAACTCGCCGCCGCCCCGCCCGAGGAGGGCAGGCCCGCCTGGGACGTGGACGGCAGCTGCCGCGTCGACACCCTCCAGCGCATAGGCCTCGAAGTCCCCGAGGGACCGTACGAGACGGTCGCCGGACTCGTCGCCGACCTGCTCGGACGCATTCCCGCCGTCGGCGACCGGACGGAGCTGCCCGGCTGGCGGCTCTCGGTGCGCCGGGTCGGCCACTACCGGGCCGAGCGGGTCCGGCTGGTGCGCACCGGCCAGGTCGTGGAGGTCGCCCGATGAGCGCCCTCCAACTCGTCTTCGCCGCGCTGCTCGTGCTCGCCAACGGCTTCTTCGTCGGCGCCGAGTTCGCGCTCGTCTCCGTCCGCCGCAGCCAGATCGAGCCGCTGGGCACCGCGCGGGCCCGCCAGGTCCTCTACGGGCTGGAGCGGCTGCCGCAGATGATGGCGGCGGCTCAGTTCGGCATCACCGTCTGCTCCCTCACGCTGGGCGCGGTCGCCGAGCCGACCGTCGCCGAGCTGCTGGAGCCCTTGTTCGAGTGGATCCACCTCCCGCACGGGATGATCCATCCGCTGGGCTATGTCATAGCCCTCGCGGCCGTGGTGTTCTTCCATCTCGTGATCGGCGAGATGGTTCCGAAGAACCTCGCCATGGCGGCGCCGGAGAAGACCGCGCTGTGGCTCAGCCCCGGCCTGGTCGCCTTCGCCCGGCTGTGCCGGCCGATCACGGTGGCGCTCGGCGCCTGCGCCCGGGCCATCCTGCGGCTCTTCCACGTCGAGCCGAGGGACGAGGTGGAAGCCGTGGTCACCAGCGAGCAGCTGAACCGCCTGCTGGAGGACTCCGGCCAGGCCGGTCTGCTCGCCCCGGAGGAGCAGGAGCGCCTGGAGGACGCCCTCGAGCTCGGCTCCCGTCCCGTCACCGACGTCCTGCTGCGGCGCGAGTCCCTGGTCACGGTCAGTCCGGCGGTCACCCCGGGCGAGATCGTCGAGCTGACCGCCCGCACCGGCTACTCCCGTTTCCCCGTGGCCGCGGAGACCGGCGCCTTCATGGGCTACCTGCATGTGAAGGACGTGCTCGACCAGGAGGACTCCGAGAGGGCGGTGCCGCAGCAGCTGTGGCGCCCCATGACGACGCTCCGCTCCGAACTCCCGCTGGACGACGCGCTGACCGTGATGCGCCGGGCGGCCACCCATCTGGCGCAGGTCGCCGACGCCTCCGGCAGGGTCCTCGGCCTGGTCGCCCTGGAGGACGTGCTGGAACTGCTGGTGGGCGAGGTCACCGACCCCGCCCACCGAGAGGTTCCCGAGGTACGGCTCACGGAGCCGAGGGCGAGCGACGAGCCGGAGGAGGCGCTGGCCGGCTGACCGCGCCCCGGCGGCCCGGCCGAGCGCGATCCGGTCTGCGTCGCAGACCGGGCTCCGCCCGGGCGCGGCGGCCGACCGGAAGCCGCGGCGGCGGTCAGGACGAGGCCGCCGGCCCGGCGCGCACGCCCCTGACGGGGAGACAGCCGAGGTCGAGGACCGGTCCTCGACCGCCCTGCCCGCTGCCGTGCCCGCCGTGCGTCAACCGTCCCGGCCGGGCGGGCGGGACGACTCCGCTCGTGCGTCTCCTGCCGCCGTGGCCCGGGCGGTCCGGCGGTCGGCTCGGGCGGGACGAGCCGTTGCGAGGTCCGGCCGGCGTCGGTGAGCCGCAGGGGTCAGTTCGTGGTCCCTGCGGCGCAGCGCGCCGAGCAGGTCGAACTCGGGGCGGGTCAGTCCGGCGCGCCGCAGGGGCGCGCCCTCGGCCGCGCTGTCCGCCATGGACGGGCGCGTGGTGCCGGCGCCGGTGGGACGTCCGGTTCGGCGGGTCCGCGCGCCCGGTGATCCTGCGCACCGAGCAGCGGACGTTCTCCGGGCGACCGGTGCCACGCCCCGCGGGCTGTGCCGGGCCCGCGGGCGCGCGCGTATCCAGGCCGACGTCATCGGCGCGGCGATCCGAGCCGGCGCCGGCCCAGGGACCGGTGCGAGCCCGGAGGCCGGGGCGGCCCCGGCCCGGAGCGGGCACGGAGGCGGGAGCGGTGCGCGCGTGCCGGCGCGTCAGATCGCCGACGGGTCCTGCGGTCCCCGCCCTGACAGCACCTCCCCGTACGCCTGCATCAGGTCCGGCAGCCGCAGCGTCGAGAGGTCGTCCCGGGTCAGCGCGCCCGGATACGCCGACAGCCGCAGGTCCCGGTAGGCGCAGCTCTTCTCGTACAGGGTGCGCAGAAAGCGGCCGTTGCCGAGCTCGTCGATCCAGCCCTGGTCGACCACGTGCCCGGCGATCGAACGCAGCTCGTCCAACGCCTCCTCGTCCCACGCGTCGCCGTTCTCCGCGGCCAGCACCTCGCCGATGGAGGTGAGTTCGAGGGGACGGTAGGAGGGGAAGTCGACGCGGGTCGTGAAACGGGAGGACAGCCCGGGATTCGCCGCCAGAAGGCGGTCCATGCCCTCCGGATAGCCGGCCAGGATCACCACCAGGTGGTCCCGGTTGTCCTCGGCCCGCTTCAGCAGCACCTGCAACGCCTCGTCGCCGTACGCGTCGCCCTTGCCGTAGCCGGAGTTCGAGAGCGAGTACGCCTCGTCGACGAAGAGCACGCCGCCGAGGGCGGAGTCGATCAGTTCGTTGGCCTTCACGGCGGTCTGGCCCAGGTACTCGCCGACCAGGTCGGCCCGCTGGGCCTCCACCAGGTGGTCGCCGCCCAGCAGCCCGAGGGCGTAGAAGACGCGGCCGAGGATGCGGGCCACCGTGGTCTTGCCGGTGCCGGAGGGGCCGGAGAACACGAAGTGCCGCTTCGGCGGCTGGACCGGAAGCCCCTGACCCGTCCGCAGCCGCGCCATGTTGAGCTGCGCCGAGAGCGCCTTGACCTGGCGTTTCACCGGCTCCAACCCCACCATGCGCTCCAGCTCGGCCAGCGCTTCCTCCAGTAACCCGGGATCGGTGGGGCCTGTCGGCAGCGGCGACGAAGAGCGTACGACGTGCTTCTCGCGCACGGCGGGATCGGTCACCGCGGGCATGGGCACGACGGGCGGTGGATCCAGGGCCTCGAGCCGCAGGTCGCGGCCCTCCGTGCCGAACAGCGGATCGAAGCCGTCCGGCCCGTCGGCCGTGTCCTGCCCCAGCCCCGTGAGCGTGATCGCCGCCAGATCCGCCGTGTCGTCGTAGCCGTCGCCCTCAGCGATCGCGGCGAGTCGCGCCGAGGTGTCCATGAAGGAGGCGTCGACGCGGTGCACAGCCCGGTACAGGGGGAGGGCGGCCGCCGAGCGGCCGGTGCCCTCGTGCGCCCGGGCCAGCCAGTACCGCAGCTCCTTGCGCTGCGGCTGTTCGCTGCGGCAGCGCATCAGAGCCGCCGAGAGCAGCGGCTCGGCCTGGCCGTACATCTCCAGGCGCACCCGGGCCATCCCGCCGAACAGGCCGGCCTCGATGCACAGCAGTGGGTCGTCGAGCAGCGAGTCGGTGTGCCGGACCAGCTGCTCCCAGTCCTTGACGAGGTATGCGCGACAGGCGTGCAGGAAGCGGACCTGGTGGTCGGCGTCGACCGGCGGGAGCCCGGCGAGCGCCCGGTCCAGCTCGGGCACATGGCGGCCGTCGAGCCAGTGCGAGGCGTGGGCGAGCAGCAGGTCGCGGGGGCTCTCCAGCACGGGCTGCACCCACCAGCCCAGCCAGTACCAGGAGTTGAGGGTGCGGCGGTGCCGTGAGCGCTGCTCCCCGAACCGCTCGCGGTGGCGGAACATCCGCAGCAGCGCGGTCGTCGTGTCGACGCGCAGTGCGTGCAGTCCGAGCCAGCCGTCGGCCATCCCGGGATCGATCCGCACCGCGGTGCGGAACTCCTCCTCCGCCTGCGGGTAGGCGCCCATGGTGTAGGCGTCCACGCCTCGAAGCCAGGCGAGGTCGGCGGGAGCCTCGGGGCCCTGCGTGCCGAAGTTCATCACGTCCCCCACAGACCGTGCCCCCGTCGGTGTGCCGCCGGGCCGTCGCCCGTCGGCTGCCTTGGTCGAACCGCTGTGCCGCGGACCGGAGTTGCCTGGTGCGCGCAGCATTGTCCAGGTCGCATCGAGGGCATCGTACCTGCGGGAGAGGGGCCCGCCGTAGGGTGCCGCACAGGCCGTTCGACGAGGTGGGAGCAGACAGGGCGCACACCGCGCGGTGACCCTGGGTGAGCGAATCGCGTCGCTTCAGGTCCGGAAAGGGGCGCCGGGAGCGGCGTCCGGACAGAACGAAGCCCCCGATCACGGGGGAACAACCGGGGGCTTCGCGTTCGAGGGCGGCTCCGATCGCCGCGCAATCAGAACGTAAGTCCTGTACGGGCCGCCGGTCAAGCGAAGTTGAAGCACTTGGCCAAGTTCGAGCGCAAGGGCTTTCACCAGTTCACCACATCATGGGTGGTCCCTCACGGTGGGTGACATCGCGGTGCGGGCCGGATCCCCTGGCAGGCCCCGGCAGTACCTCGTATCCCAGCTCCAACTGCCGTACCAGCAGGGCGGCGTGGGGCTGCGAGGGGTCCTCGGCGAAGTGACGTGCTTCGGCCGGAACCCATCCGTCCCAGAACGCGCGCTGCTCCTCTCCGTCGCGTGCCCGGCCGCGTGCCCAGGATTCCTCGGGAGGCATGTCCATCCACAGCAGGCATGCCAGGTACGGCCGCAGGACACGGCGTCCCGCGCCGACCCCCTCGACCAGCACGACGGGGGCGGCGGGCAGGGTGCGGGGCCGGCCGAAGCGGTGGGCGTGCCAGTCGTAGGGCGCGTACCGCGCGCTCTCGCCGCGGCCGAAGGGCTCGATCACCTGGGAGAGCAGGCGGCCGGTCCACGAGAACAGCTCGTCGTGGGAGGCGATGTCGTCGAGGTGCAGCACCGGGGCGTCGTCCAGCGCCTCCGCCAGCCTGCCCGCGAAGGTGGACTTCCCCGAACCGGCGTGCCCGTCGACGCCGATCAGGCGCACCGGTCCGCAGGACGGCGGCAGGCGGAGGAGCCAGGAGGCGAGGTGGCGGATGACGGATCCTGGGGTGCGCGGGGTCATGGGGACGGATCGGCGGTCGGGTGGGCGGGCCGGCGCCGTCGGCGCGTCTGCCCAGGTGCGCCGGTCTTCAGCGTCCCTGCCCGGGTACGGCGCCCTTCGGTACGGCGGGGTGAGCCTACCTTGGCGTCGCCGCGGCCGGTGGGCCAGACCGACGGTGGTGGGCGTGGCACGGGCTCACCTGCTGGAAGCCGCGTCCGGCTCCCTCCATAGTGGCCGAAACAGCCGCAGGACACCACAGGCCGCACAGACCCTCGGGAGCCTCCACCCCATGAGCAGACCCTTGAGCAGTCGAGCCATGAGCCGAGTCGAACAGCCGTCCCGCAGAACGGTCCTTGCCGCCGCGGTCGCCGCCGCAGTGGCCGGGGGGCCGTCGCCCTCCGCCTCGGCCGCGTCCGCCGCCGAGGCGAGCGACGTCGCGAGCGATGCCGCGGACGCCGAAGCGGCGCCCGCCCGATCCGTCGACTACCGCGGCTGGACCACGTACGCCGACTGGCGCTCAGGCGTCGCCGAGGGCGCCCGCGCCGTGGCGGGGACCCGTCCGGGCGTCGTCATCGCCGCCCCGCGCGGCGTCGTCGACCACACCGACCCGCACAGCAGGACGACCGCGTCCTGGGAGTACGCCACCTGGACGTCGCCCCTCCACCGGCTCGCCGTCCCCGCCACGGAGGTGATCGCCTCCTGGAACGCGAGCACCCCGGCGGGCAGCTGGCTCCAGGTCGAGATCGCGGGCACGTACTCCGACGGCACGGACACCCCCTGGTACGTGATGGGGCGCTGGGCCTCCGGGGACCAGGACATCAAGCGGTCCTCGGTCGACGGCCAGAGCGACGGGAGAAGCACCGTGTGGACGGACACGGTCGCGATCGACGACGCCGCGAGCGGCCTGCGCCTCGCCGCCTACCGACTCCGGCTCACCCTGTACCGCCGCCCCGGCGCCGATGTCACGCCCACCGTGTGGCGGCTGGGGGCGATGGGGTCCGACGTGCCGGACCGTTTCACCGTGCCGGCCTCCGTGCCCGGCCTCGCGCGGGAGCTGCGCGTCCCGCGCTACTCGCAGGAGGTCCACAAGGGCCAGTATCCGGAGTACGACAACGGCGGCGAGGCCTGGTGCAGCCCCACCTCCTCGCAGATGATCGTCGAGTACTGGGGCGGGCGGCTCACCGACGAGCAGCTGGCGTGGGTCGACCCCTCCTACGCCGACCCGCAGGTGTGTCACGCGGCCCGGCACACCTACGACCACCAGTACGCGGGGTGCGGCAACTGGCCGTTCAACGCCGCCTACGCGGCCACCTTCGAGGACCTGCAGGGCGTGGTGACCCGGCTCGGCTCCCTCACCGACCTCGAGACGCTGATCGGCGCGGGGATCCCGGCCATGACGTCGCAGTCGTTCCTCAAGGAGGAGCTCACCGGGGCGGGGTACGGGACCTCCGGGCATCTGATGACGGTGATCGGCTTCACCGTCGAGGGCGACGTGATCGCCAACGACCCGTTCTCGGCGGACGACGCGGCGGTGCGGAGGGTGTACCCGCGGCGGGAGTTCGAGAACGTCTGGCTCAGGACCAGGCGTCACAACGCGACGGGGAAGGTCGTCTCCGGCAGCGGCGGCGTCTGCTACCTCTATTTCCCGGCGCGTCCGAGCGCCCGTCAGTGCCAGGCTCTGACGGCGGTGGGAATCCGGATGTGAGCAAGATCTCTGCCACAAAAGGCCCGGCGGGTGGCAGGGTGGTCGGATCGGTGGGGGGATCCACCAGTACGTCCGACTTCAGCGAGACACCATGACCGCTCAGACAGCCACTGCCACGCGCACCCGTACCGGCGGCCCCGGAACCGACGGCCCGAAGATCATCGAGCATGCCCTGGGCTGGGTCCTCGTCGCGGTCCTCGCGATGCTGGTCACCCAGCTCGGACTGCTCTGACGAGTGTGACCTGACACACGGTTGACCTGACATACTGCGGATGTCCCGCCGACTGCCCGAGACCAGGGTCGAAATTGAATATCAGTGAACAGCGCGAAGTCGTACGTCCCCGGGCGCGCGGCACCGAGCGCTCACTGGCGCGTCGCGCCGAACTCATCTCCATCGGGCGGAAGTTGTTCGCCGACACGTCCTACGACGCGCTCTCGATGGACGACATCGCCCGGCAGGCGCATGTCGCCAAGGGGCTGATCTACTACTACTTCCAGTCCAAGCGCGGCTACTACCTGGCCATCATCCAGGACTCCGTCGCCGATCTGGTCACCTTCGCGGCGAGCGGGATCGAACTGCCCCAGGTGGACCGGGTGCACCGCACCATCGACGGCTATCTGCGCTATGCCGAGCACAACCAGGCCGCCTATCGCACGATCGTGAGCGGCGGCGTCGGCTTCGACACCGAGGTGCACGGCATCCGGGACGGCGTGCGCGCGGCGATCGTGGCGACCATCGCCGAGGGGGCGTACGGCCGCAGCGACGTGCCGCCGCTGCCGCGTATGGCCCTGCTCGCCTGGGTGTGCAGCGTCGAGGGGGCCACCCTCGAGTGGATCGACCGTCCCGAGCTCACCCGAGAGGTCATGGTCGAGCTGCTGGTGAAGACCCTGGGCGGCGCCCTGCGCGCCATCGAGGACCTGGACCCCTCCTTCCCGGCGCCGAAGCCGGCCCGCCGCGAGGGCTGACAGGCAGGGCAGGCGCACGGCGAGCGCGGTCCGTGCGGGTCATCGCCCGTCGCCCACCGGGTCCGCGAGCCCGCCGAACTGCCCCCGCCGCACCTGCGGCGCGGCCAGCCGCACCCACTCCGGGTCGTGACGTCCCGGCAGGGTGCGGCCCCGGTCGGCCCAGGTGCGCAGCAGGTCACGGTAGATGGGCGGGTCCGGAGGCGGCGGCGGAGCCGATTCTCCGCGCACGGGCTCCGGACGCATCGGTGCGAAGAGCTGGCGGTGACGCCCGGGAGCAGCCGAGTAGGTGGGTGCCATACCGGGGCAACGCGGGTCCGCGCGGCGGAGTCACCGCCGCGCAGGGGCGCGCGTGAGTTCGGGATGTGCCCCAGGGCCGTTCCGACGCCGCTGCGCACCGCGCGAACCGACGCGAACGTATTCCGGGGGATGCCGTCCCGTCCGGTCGGCGCACGCCGATCCCGCACCACGCCTGCTGCCGGGCATGGTGCGGTCCCGGTACCGGAGTCGAGCGGAGACGGCGGGCGCGGGAAACGCGGCTCAGGCGGCCGCGCGGCGCATCGCCGGGACGCGCATCGGGCGTGAGCCCGGGCCGCCGACGTGCGAGAAGGGCTGGGTGCGCCAGTCCAGTCCCTGGGGGAGCGTCAGCAGGAGCGCGGTGTCGTGCCCCTGGAGTTCCGCGGAGTCGTCCGCGGGCCGGGCCTCGGCCGCCGTGCGCCCCGTGCCGGCACAGACCGTGAGCCCGAACGGGTTCCACGGAGAGGCGCACAGCGCGTGCTCCGGCAGGCTCTCCTCGTCCGCCAGGAGCGCGATGGGCTGGGCGCAGTCCGGGCAGATCACCCGGTACATCTCCAGGGTGTCGTACGCGTCCGCGTGCTCGGCGGCGTCACCGTCGAAGCCGTCGGCGTCGAAGGGTTCGACGCCCTCCGGCTCGGGCTCGCTCACGGACTGGAGCCGCTTGGGCGCGGTGCGACCAGGGCGCTTGAAACTCTGCATGTGATTCTCCCCCTCGGGCTGGGTCGTGACGGCAGTGCGGCCTCGACCACAGCAAGCACTTCCCAGCCCGTCCCGGCGGTAACCACCGTGGAATCACGAAGCGTTCACCAGTGATGTGGCATTCGTCACATGCCGTTTGCAGGTGCCCCACGCGTGAGCGCCCTCCGGTGCGGCGCCCGGCGTCCGTGCGGCCACCGGGGCGGTCGTCTCGCGGCCGTCGTGCGAGCCGCTCCGGACACATCACAAACGGGGTATGACCTGCGCTGTATAGGTATACGCGGAGATCACGCTGCCTGTAAGTTCTTGCGTCATGGAGGAGCTGGACCGACAAATCGTGCAGCTGCTCGTCAAGGACGGGCGGATGAGCTACACCGATCTGGGCAAGGCCACGGGCCTGTCCACGTCTGCCGTGCACCAGAGGGTGCGCAGGCTTGAACAGCGCGGCGTCATCCGCGGATACGCGGCCGTCGTCGACTCGGAGGCCGTCGGGCTGCCCCTGACCGCCTTCATCTCGGTGAAGCCGTTCGATCCCAGCGCCCCCGACGACATCGCCGAGCGGCTGGCGGACGTGCCCGAGATCGAGGCCTGCCACAGCGTGGCCGGCGACGAGAACTACATCCTCAAGGTCCGCGTGGCCACCCCGCACGAGCTGGAGGAGCTGCTGGGGCGGCTCAGGGCGCTCGCCGGAGTGTCGACGCGCACGACGGTCGTCCTGTCCACCCCCTATGAGGCCCGGCCGCCGCGGATCTGAGAAGCCCCCTGGGGGCGGGCGTCCCCCGGGGAGGCGCGAGACTGTTCCCCATGAGTGAGCACGCCCCCGAGCCGAAGACCGTCCTGCTCCGTCGAGGAGAGGTCCACAGCCCCGCCGATCCGTTCGCGACCGCGATGGTCGTCGAACGCGGCCAGGTCGCCTGGGTGGGCTCCGAGGGCGCCGCCGACGCCTTCGCAGGCGGCGTCGACGAGGTGGTCGACCTCGACGGCGCCCTCGTCACCCCGGCGTTCACCGACGCCCATGTGCACACCACGTCCACCGGCCTCGCGCTCACCGGACTCGACCTGTCCGCGGCCCCCTCCCTGGCTGCCGCCCTCGCCCGGGTGCGCGAGTTCGCGGCGTCCCGACCGCATGACAAGGTGCTGCTGGGCCACGGCTGGGACGCGTCCCGCTGGCCGGAGGGCCGCCCGCCCCGGCGCGCGGAACTGGACGAGGCCGCCGGCGGCCGGCCGCTCTACCTCAGCCGGATCGACGTCCACTCGGCCGCGGTCACCACCGCGCTGCTGGCGCTCGCCCCCCGGGCCCGGGACGCGGCCGGCTTCGCCGACGAAGAGCCGCTCACCCGCGACGCCCACCACACCGTCCGCGCCGCCGCGTTCGCAGCCGTGACGCCCGCCCAGCGCGCCGAGGCCCAGCGCACCGCCCTCGCGCACGCCGCCTCGCTCGGCATCGGATCCGTCCACGAGTGCGCCGGCCCGGAGATCTCCTCCGAGGACGACTTCACCGACCTGCTGCGGCTCGCCGCCCGGACGCCCGGCCCCCGCGTCGTCGGCTACTGGGCGGAGCGCGACGTCGACAAGGCCCGCGAACTCGGCGCCCTCGGAGCCGCGGGGGACCTGTTCGTCGACGGCGCCCTCGGCTCCCACACCGCCTGTCTGCACACCCCGTACGCCGACGCCGGCCACACCGGAGCCGCCTACCTGGACGCCGACGAGGTCGCCGCCCATGTGACGGCCTGCACCGAGGCCGGGCTCCAGGCCGGCTTCCACGCCATCGGCGACGCCGCCGTCACAGCCGTCGTCGAGGGCGTCCGCGCGGCCGCCGAGAAGGTCGGCCTCGCCCGGATCCGCGCCGCCCGCCACCGTGTGGAGCACGTGGAGATGCTCACGCCCGAGACCGTCGCCGCCTTCGCCGAACTGGGCCTCACCGCCTCCGTCCAGCCCGCCTTCGACGCCCTGTGGGGCGGCGCGGAGGGCATGTACGCGCAGCGGCTGGGCGCGGACCGGGCCAGGACCCTGAACCCGTTCGCCGCACTGCTGCGGGCCGGCGTCCCGCTCGCCTTCGGTTCCGACAGCCCGGTCACCCCCCTCGACCCGTGGGGGACCGTGCGCGCCGCCGCCTTCCACCGGACCCCGGAACACCGCGTGTCCGCGCGCGCCGCGTTCACCGCGCACACACGCGGCGGCTGGCGGGCCGTCGGCCGCGACGACGCGGGGGTGCTGGTCCCCGGCGCGCCCGCCGACTACGCGGTCTGGCGCACGGACGAACTCGTGGTCCAGGCCCCCGACGACCGCGTCGCCCGCTGGTCCACCGACCCCCGTTCCGGAACCCCTGGTCTGCCCGATCTGACGCCCGGGAACGACCTCCCGGTGTGTCTGCGCACGGTGGTGGGCGGCCGGACGGTGTTCGTGCGCCCGGGCGAGTGATCTCCCGGGCCGACCCGGAAAAGATCACCCGTCCGCCCGTCGTCGCCCGATGCGGGTCCCCTCCCGGCTGACCTGCGCGTTGACGGAAGACCCGCAGGTCGAACCGCTGTTGACAGCCGACGGCGGCGGGCCGGTAGGTTCGGCGGAGTCCACCACCGGACGCCCCGCCCGGGGAACATCCGCGCACTCGCCGCGGCGCCGCTGGGTCAGGGACGGTGCGCCGAACCGGCGCGCCCGAACTGGCAGCCAGGCCCAGCGCCCGCGCCGCAGCGACGGAACGCTCCGGCCGGTCGGGGAGGTGTGACCCGGGTGGGGCCCGGGTGCTCAGTAGACAACGGCTTTCGGTCGATCCGCAGCCAGCGGGTCCCGGGCCGGCCCGAAGGGCGCCGGGCCCCCATCCGCAGCAGCTCCCGCAGGCGTGGGCGGGGCAGTGCCCGCCTCTCCGGCAGGACCGGCGCGCACATACGGGCCCAAAAGCACATGGCTACCCCGCTTCCGCGGATTCGACACCATCGTTCGAACGTGCTGTCACGTCATCGCAGGCTGGGGCCACTAAGGTGGTATCCGGCGAACGGACATGAAGGGGCAGCAGTGAACGACGGCGACGGGACCCTCGCGGCACAGGACCGGGGGAGGACGTTCGGTCCGCTCGGCACGGCCTTGGTGATCATCCCGACCTACAACGAGGCGGAGAACATCAAGAGCATCGTCGGCCGGGTGCGGGAGGCTGTTCCCGAGGCCCACGTCCTCGTCGCCGACGACAACAGCCCCGACGGCACCGGGCGGCTCGCCGACGAGCTGGCCGCCGCGGACGACCAGGTCCGGGTGCTGCACCGCAAGGGCAAGGAAGGCCTCGGCGCCGCCTACCTCGCGGGCTTCCGCTGGGGCCTGGACAACGGCTACGGCGTGCTGATCGAGATGGACGCGGACGGCTCCCACCAGCCCGAGGAACTGCCGCGGCTGCTCACCGCGCTCAAGGGCGCGGACCTGGTCCTCGGCTCGCGCTGGGTGCCCGGCGGCCGCGTGGTGAACTGGCCCAGGTCCCGCGAGGTCATCTCGCGCGGCGGCAGCCTCTACTCCCGCCTGGCCCTCGACCTGCCCCTGCGGGACATCACCGGCGGCTACCGGGCCTTCCGCCGCGAGACCCTCGAAGGGCTGGGGCTGGACGAGGTCGCCTCCCAGGGCTACTGCTTCCAGGTCGACCTGGCCCGCCGCGCGGTCAAGGGCGGCTTCCACGTGGTCGAGGTCCCCATCACCTTCGTCGAGCGCGAGCACGGCGACTCCAAGATGAGCCGCGACATCCTCGTCGAGGCCCTGTGGCGGGTCACCGCCTGGGGCGTGGGCGAGCGCGTCGGCAAGATCACCGGACGGACCTCCGGTCAGACCGAACGCCCGCAGGCGGCCGCCGCCAAGTCGCACAGCGACGGCTGAGCGACGGCTGATCGGCCCCTTACGCCGCTCTGAGCCGGGTCCGGGCACACTGGACGCATGACGACTGGAGCTTCGACCCCCGTTCACCCGACCGCCGACCGGCCCGGCCGTCCGCAGCCCCAGCCCCGACGCTCGCGACTGCGCACGTACCTGCCGCTGGGCCTCGCGGCCTGGCTGGTGCTGGAGATCTGGCTGCTGACGACGATCGCCGGCGCATCCTCCGGCCTCGTGGTGTTCCTGCTGCTCGTCGCCGGGTTCGTGCTCGGCGCGGTGGTCATCAAGCGGGCCGGCCGCCGGGCCTTCCGCAACCTCAACGAAGCCCTCCAGCGGGGCGCCGCCCCCAGCAGCGGGGGCAACGGCCTGATGATGCTCGGGGGACTGCTCCTGATGATCCCGGGCCTGCTCTCCGACGCGGTCGGCCTGCTTCTGCTCCTCCCGCCGGTCCAGAGGGCGGTCGGCGCGTTCGCCGAGCGCAGGCTACGCGTCGCCGCGGCCACTCCGGGCACCCTGGGGGACGCCTTCCAGCAGGCGCGCATCCACCGCCCCGACGGCAAGGTGGTCCAGGGCGAGGTCGTCCGGGACGAGCACTGAGGCCTGACCGGAAGGGCCGCGCACGCCGGTGAGGCCCTTCCGGTCACGCATGTCCGGCCACGCATGTTCGGTCAGGTAGGCGGCCCGCGCCAGGCTCCGACGCCCGTCCCGCCTATCCCGCCCGCGCCGACCAGGCCCCGGGCGGGGCGGACAGCGTCACCGACAGGGCCCGGACGGGGCTGAGGGGCCCGAAGGCATGGCAAAGACCGCGGGCGCCGTACGCGTGTTCACGTACGGCGCCCGCGGTCATCAACGTGCGTGTGCAGCAGGCCTCAGCCGTGCAGGGCCTATGCCGACTTGCGGCTGTCCCGGGGATGCACCGCAAGGTTCATCGCCCCGGACCGCAGAACGGCCAGCCGCTCCTCGAGGACCTCTTCGAGTTCCTCACGGGTCCGCCGCTCCATCAGCATGTCCCAGTGCGTACGCGCGGGCTTGGCCTTCTTCTCCTCAGGGCCGTCGCCGTCCACGAGGAGTGCAGGGGCTCCGCAGACCTTGCACTCCCACTCCGGCGGAATCTCCGCCTCGACCGAGAAGGGCATCTCAAAGCGGTGCCCCTTCTCACATGCGTACTCCACGGCCTGGCGCGGGGCCAGGTCGATGCCGCGGTCCGTCTCGTAGCTGGTCACCACGAGGCGCGTGCCGCGAAGAGCTCGCTCACTCATGAATCGTGCCTCCCGGGCTTGTCGCCCACAGGACAGGTGTCGCTGTCGTCGTCATCCGGTCAACGTCCGGTCGGCGGTAAAGATTCCCGTACCGAGTCCCGTTCCGGGTCGTGGGTCGCCGTCGTAGCCGCAGCCTTGTCAACCAGTGCAGTACCCACCGGCGCCCGGTTTGTCACATCTGAAAGGAGATGTCACCCAGCGTTTCGGCATCTTTGACGCGCAGTAACGGTACGCCTGGCAGGCCAAACGCGTACACTACCGCCCTTTCGCCCTGAGTGCTAAATCTTCTCGGGCACAGGATTCCCCGCGTCGCCGATCGCCCGCCGCACGGGCACCCGCGCCAGCAGCAGGAACCCGATGACGAAGAAGGCCACCAGGGACAGGATCGCGTCCCGGTAACTGCCGGTCAGCTGGTAGGTGAGGCCGAACAGCAGCGGTCCGAGCCAGCTCATGCCGCGGTCGCTCATCTCGTACGCCGAGAAGTACTCGGCCTCCTTTCCCGGCGGGACGAGATGCGAGAAGAGGGAGCGGGACAGGGCCTGGCTGCCGCCGAGGACCAGACCGATGGCGGCGGCCAGCAGGAAGAACGCCACCGGTGCTCCCGCCGGCAGGAAGAATCCGGCGCACAGGGTGAGCGTCCAGGCGACCAGCGATCCGAGGATCGTCCGCTTCGCACCGTACGTCCGTGCCAGGCGCCCCATGCCGAGCGCGCCCGCCACGGCGAGCACCTGCACCAGCAGGACCGCCCCGATCAGCGTGCCCTGGCTGAGGCCGAGCTCCTCGGAGCCGTAGAGCGAAGCCTGGGAGATCACCGTCTGGATGCCGTCGTTGTAGACCAGATAGGCGAGGAGGAAGGCGAGCGTCAGCGGGTGGCGGCGCATGTCGCGGACCGTCGCGGCGAGCTGCCGCAGCCCAGGAGCCGTCGTCTCCCGCACGACCGCCGGCCGGTCGCGCAGCCGCAGCAGCGGGATCACCGTGAAGCCGCCCCACCACAGGCCGGCCGAGGCCAGACAGATGCGGACGGCCGCGGACTCGGACACGCCGAAGGAGTCGTGGGCGAGGTAGAGCACCAGGTTCGCGACCAGCACCAGCGAGCCCGACGCGTAGCCGAACGCCCATCCCCGTGAGGAGACCGCGTCGCGTTCGCCGGGCGGGGCGATCTGCGGCAGATAGGAGTTGTAGAGCATCATCGCCACGGACTGGGCCGCGTTCGCCACGACGAGCAGCGCGCCGCCCAGCAGATAGCGGTCCCCGCCCACGAAGAACATGCAGGCGGTGGCCGTGGCGCCCACATAGGCGGCGGCGCCCAGCAGCGGCTTCTTGCGTCCGGACCGGTCGGCCGCTGCGCCCACGAGGGGCATCACGAGGACCGCGACGATCACGGACAGGGAGACCGAGTACGCGAAGAAGGAGCCGGCGCTGACCGGGACGCCGAGCGGATGCACGTACCCGTCGGCGTCGGCGGCCTGCTTCGCGACGGAAGTCAGATAGGGGCCCAGGAACACGGTGAGCACGCTCGTCGAGTAGACGGAGCAGGCCCAGTCGTAGAAATACCAGCCGCGCTGCTCGCGCCGCCGCCCGGCGGTCTCGTCGGACTCCGCCGTCCGCACGGTGTCGATGTCCACCCGTGCCCTCGCTTCCCGCTTCCGGAACCCGCGCGCGGGCGGCGGGCCGAGGTCAGACCCAGACGCCCCGGTCCTGCATGACCTCGCGCAACGTGTCGATGTGATCGGTCATGATGCCATCGACCCCCAGGTCGAGGAGCCGGTGCATCCGCTCCGGTTCGTTGACCGTCCACACGTGCACCTGCAGCCCGCGCGCGTGCGCGGCGCGGACGAAGCGGCGGTCCACCACCTGGACGCCCGACCGGATCTCGGGCACCTGCGCGGCGACCGCCGACCGGCGCAGCGGCGCTGGCACGCCCCAGGACCGCAGCCGCAGGCCGAGCACGCCGAGAGTGCCGTACGACGTCGCGAGGCGCGGGCCGGCCAGCCGCTGGGCGCGCACGACGCGGGCCTCGGAGAACGAGCCGATGCAGACGCGGTCCCATGCGTCGGTGCGGTCGAGCAGGGCGAGCAGGGGGCGGAGGGCGGGCTCCGCCTTGAGATCGATGTTCCACCGCACCTCGGGGAACGTCTCCAGAAGCTCCTCGAAGAGCGGCACCGGTTCCTCGCCGCCCACGCGCGCGTGGGCCACGTCCGACCACGGGAGGTCGGCGATGCGCCCCGAGCCGTCGGTGACCCGGTCCAGCGTCGCGTCGTGGACGGTGACGAGCCGGCCGTCCCGGGTGGCGTGCACGTCGGTCTCGATATAGCGGTAACCCGCCTCGACCGCGCGCCGGAACTGCGCCACGGTGTTCTCCAGGCCGTCCGCGGCCCCGCCGCGATGGGCGATCGGGATGGGCCGCGGGTGATCGAGGTACGGGTGGCGTGCGGAGCTGGTCACGGACGCAGTATCGCTGCCCGGGGCGTCCCCGCGGCGACGACCGTGCTGCCGGCGGCAGGCGTGGGAACGGCGAACGCCCGCAGGAAGAACTGGGCGAGCGGACCGATGGCGACCGCGTACAGCACGGTGCCGACGCCGATCGTGCCGCCGAGCGCGAAGCCGGTCGCGACGACCGCCGCCTCGACCGTCGTCCGCATCAGCCGGATCGAGCGGCCGGTGCGCCGGTGCAGTCCCGTCATCAGCCCGTCGCGCGGCCCCGGGCCGAGGTCGGCCGCGATGTACAGGCCGGTGGCCGCCCCGTTGAGCACGATGGCAGCCGCCATGAGGGACACGCGCACGGCCAGGGCGTGGGCCTCGGGGACGAGCGCGAGCGTGCCGTCCATCGCGACGCCGATGACCAGGACGTTGGAGATCGTGCCGAGGCCCGGGCGCTGACGCAACGGGATCCACAGCAGCAGCACCGCCGCGCCGACGACGGTCGTCACGACCCCGATCGTCATCCCGGTGAGCTCGGACAGGCCCTGGTGCAGCACGTTCCAGGGCTCCAGACCGAGGCCCGCCTTGACGAGCAGCGCCGAGCTGGCGCCGTAGAGCGCGAGACCGGCGTACAGCTGGACGAGCCGTCGCGGCAGTCCTCCCGACGTCGGACGTCGCCGCGTCGGACGCCGGAGGAGTCCTTTGGTCCCCAAGAGGTGCCCCCTGTGGTGGTAGTGGCCTGACTCGTGACACTCTGTGGCTGGGAAGCGCATGTCATCCATGGCCAATTCGAGGAAGGTGGACTGGTATCCATGGCGCAGTGGACTTCGGCCGTGGGGGCCGCACAGCTCGCGCGGTTGCTCAAGTCCCAGCAGGACCGCCCGGCGGGCCCGGGCTCGCGCCGGCCGCCCGCCTACCGGGCGCTCGCCGACGGAGTCCGGCTGCTGGTGCTGGAGGGCCGCGTGCCCGTCGCCGCACGCCTGCCCGCCGAACGGGAACTGGCCCTCGCCCTGTCGGTGAGCCGGACGACCGTCGCCGCCGCCTACGAGGCGCTGCGCGCGGAGGGGTTCCTGGAGTCCCGGCGCGGCGCCGGCAGCTGGACGGCCGTCCCGGCGGGCAACCCGGTCCCGGCGCGCGGCCTGGAGCCGCTGCCGCCCGAGGCCCTGGGCTCGATCATCGACCTGGGCTGCGCGGCCCTGCCCGCGCCCGAGCCGTGGCTCACCCGCGCCGTGCAGGGCGCGCTGGAGGAACTGCCCCCTTACGCCCACACGCACGGCGACTATCCGGCGGGCCTGCCGGCGCTGCGGACCATGATCGCCGAGCGGTACACCGCGCGCGGGATCCCCACGATGCCCGAGCAGATCATGGTCACGACGGGTGCGATGGGGGCCATCGACGCCATCTGTCACCTCTTCGGCGGGCGCGGGGAGCGCATCGCCGTCGAGTCTCCCTCGTACGCCAACATCCTCCAGCTGATGCGCGAGGCGGGCGCCCGTCTGGTGCCGGTCGCCATGGCGGACGGACTGGCCGGTTGGGACATGGACCGCTGGCGCCAGGTGCTGCGCGACGCCGCGCCGCGCATCGCGTACGTCGTCGCCGACTTCCACAACCCGACCGGAGCGCTCGCCGACGAGGAGCAGCGGCGGCGGCTGGTGGAGGCCGCCCGATCCGCCGGGACGGTCCTGGTCGCCGACGAGACCATGAGCGAGCTGTGGCTCGACGACGACGTCGAGATGCCGCGGCCGGTGTGCGGGTTCGACCCAGCGGGGTCGACGGTGATCACGGTCGGGTCCGCGAGCAAGGCGTTCTGGGCCGGGATGCGCATCGGCTGGGTGCGGGCCGCCCCCGACGTCGTCCGCAGTCTCGTCGCCGCCCGCGCCTACGCCGACCTGGGCACGCCCGTGCTGGAACAGCTGGCGGTGAACTGGCTGTTCAGCACCGGAGGCTGGGAGGAGGCGGTGGAGCTGCGCCGCACCCAGGCCCGGGACAACCGGGACGACCTGGTGGCCGCGCTGCGGCGCGAACTGCCGGACTGGGAGTACACCGTGCCCCGGGGCGGACTGACGCTCTGGGTGCGGGCCGGGGGGCTCTCCGGGTCGAGGCTCGCCGAGGCGGGGGAGCGAGTCGGGCTGCGGGTGCCGTCGGGGCCGCGCTTCGGCGTCGACGGCGCCTTCGAGGGGTACGTACGGCTGCCGTTCACGGTGGGGGGCGCGGTGGCTGAGGAGGCGGCCGCCCGCCTGGCCGCCGCCGCGCGCATCGTACGGAGCGGAGGGACGGCGGGCGGCGAGGGGCCGCGTACGTTCGTCGCGTAGGGCGTGGGGCGTGGGGCGTGGGGCGTTGCGGGGTGTGGCCGCCGCGCGCCTCGGGGACGCCTCGCTACTCCGCGGTCGCCGCTTCGGCGACGGCGGCTTCCGGCGTCGCGGTCGATGACGACGCCGTGTTCGGGAGGATCGTCTGCGGGACGGCGTTCACCGGGACGGCGTTCTGCAGGTCCGGGTTCTGCAGGTCTGCGTTCGGTGCGGTCGAGGCCTTGGTGACCAGGACCTTCGCGACCGGGGCCGCGGCCGACGCAGGCGACGGCTCGCTGTCGGCGGGCGCGGAGCGCGGCGGCAGCAGATCGAGGACGGCCTGCCGGTGTGCGTCGCTCGTCGCGTCGTCGTACGGGTCCGGTGTCGCCGGGACCTGGAGCCGGTGCACCGACCCCGAGCCCAGTCGGGCGTAGCCCCGCCCGGACGGCACGTCGTCGACGGGAGTGGTGTGCGGGGGCGCGCCGAGGACCGTCTCCAGCTGCTCCCTCGACGCGGGGCCGAGCACGACACGCGCGCGCGTGTGCTGTCGTACCGCTTCACTCAGGGAGTCCAGCGCGTCGAACTGTTCGGCCACGACGACCGTGACGCCGGCCGCGCGACCGTGCCGGAGGGGAAGCTGCAACAAGGACTGCGGATCCCGGCGCCCCTCCGCCTCGGCCAGATGGGTGAAGACGGTGGGCCGGTCGAGGACGATCCACAGCGGGCGTTTGGTGTCCTCCGGCGCCGGTTCGCCGGCCTGCCGGGCGCTGTTGGCGGCGATGAGCCGGCGTTCCGTCTCGCCCGCCGCCCACTCGAGGCCGGCCAGCGCACCCGAGAGCCCGACCTCGACGCCCAGCACGCCGTCCCGGCCGGCCAGACAGGCGTATTCACCGGTGCCGCCGCCCTCGACGACGAGCACGTCACCGTGCTGAAGGGCCTGCAGCGCGATGGAGCGCAGCAGCGTCGACGTGCCGCTGCCGGGGCGGCCCACCGCCAGCAGGTGCGGCTCGGTCGAGCGGATGCCGGTGCGCCAGACGACCGGGGGGACGTCGCGCCGGTCCTCGCCGAACGAGAGGGGCAGTGTGCGCTGGACCCCGGCGGGGTCGGTGAAGCCCAGGACCGTCTCGCCCGGGGCGGTGACGAAGCGCTGGGCGGAGACGTCGGCGGGGAGGGGGGACAGCACGCTGAGGGTCAGTTCGTTGCCCTCCTCGTCCCAGTCGAAGAGGTACTCCCGGCCGCGGCCGGACTTCGCGGCGAGCAGCTGCTCGATCCGCGCGCGCGGGCCGGGTTCGCCGTCCGGGAAGTACGCCGGATAGCGGATCACGAGATGGGCCACGCGGCCCGAGTCGTCGAACTCCTGTGTGGGGAAGGCCTGCTCCCAGTCGCCGCCGTGGGCGTACAGGGGAGCGGGGTCGTCCGCCGTCGAGAAGTACGGGACCAGGGCCTCGTACAGCACCTGGAGCCGCTGGATCTGCGACTCGTCGGGGCCTTCGGGAGCCGTGGTGCGGTCCCTGCCCTGCCAGGCCGCCGCTGCCGCCAGGGTGATGACGGCGAGCAGCGGACCGTACGGCACCAGCACGACGACCAGGATCACCGAGGCCGCCAGGAAGAGCAGCGGCCCGCGTTTGTCCTTGGGCGTCTCGGCCCACCTGCGCCGTCCGGCCGAGGCCAGCCGGCGCAGTCCGCGCGTGATCGTGATCAGCGGATGGAGGACGTCGGTGGCGCTGTCGGCTGCCGTCCTGGCCAGCTCCCTGCTCCGGGCGATCTGTGCGCTGCCTGTGCTCAGGATGCGGGGGAGGGGGCGCCGGGCCACTTCTGTCTCCTGGTGGTGCGTACGGACGGGACGTGCGGCGTCAGAACTTGATGCCGCCGAGGAGGCTGGCCAGACTCTCGCCGCCGGCCATGATGCTCGGGGCGATGGCCGTGCTGGCCATGTAGAAGCCGAAGAGGGCCGAGACCACGGCGTGCGACGCCTTGAGCCCGTCCTTTCGGAAGAAGAGGAAGACGATGATGCCGAGCAGGACCACGCCTGACATGGACAGGATCATTTGGGTTCTCCTGGTTCGCGGGGGACAGTCACCATGAGTACTTCCAGGCTCACAGGATGTATCCATACGACAAAAGGTGCAACTGAGTGAAAAGCGGGTCTTTTCCCTCGGCTGGCGGAAGGCGCGCAGGACTGCCTGAGCAGGAGAATCGCGTCGAACGGGGCTGTTCGTGAGCTTCGCAGCCGATGCGTCCGGCCGTGTTTGCGACGAGCCAGTACGCTGACGATTCACCTGAACGGTTGTAGCGAGAGGCGGACCGGCCGATGACTGAAGCCCCCGACCCCGAGGTCGTGGAGCTGGCGACCAAGATCTTCGACCTGGCCCGCCAGGGTCAGACCGAGGAACTCGTGGCGTACGTCGACGCGGGCGTTCCGGCCAACCTCACCAACGACCGGGGCGACTCCCTGGTGATGCTCGCCGCGTACCACGGGCACGCCGACGCGGTCCGGGCCCTGCTGGCCCGCGGCGCCGAGGCCGACCGGATCAACGACCGAGGCCAGACCCCGCTCGCGGGGGCCGCCTTCAAGGGGGAGACGGATGTGATCAAGGCACTGCTGGAGGCGGGCGCGGACCCTTCCCAGGGCACGCCGTCGGCCGTCGACACGGCCCGCATGTTCGCCAGGACGGAACTGCTGGACCTGTTCGGCGCGCAGTGAGCCGGCAGTCCCGAGCAGGTCAAGGGAATTTCCCGACCAAGTAAATCGACGACCACGGGGGAGGCGGTACAAGGCCGCCGGAAATTTCGGTCGCGGCAGGTAGAAGAGCCGGGTCATCATGACGTCGTGATTCACGGACGCGATGGCTGGGCAGGTGTTGCCGCACCGCGCGGGCCGTGACGCGGTCCGCATGGGCCACCGACGAGAGGCAGAGGAAAATGGTCTACAGCAAGCAGGAAACGGCGGGCGCCCCGACGTGTTGTCACGCGGCCAGGTAATGCACGTCCCCGGTTGCGTCGACGCTTGATGTGAGGCTGTTTCCCATGTTCGATCCGGTCATAGCGCCCAGCGGTACGCTGCTCGGCCTGCTCCAGAGAGGCCGCGGCGACGGCACGCTGCACGCGCTCACCGCCCCGCGAGCCGAGGCGCTCGCGGCGCTGAACCACTGCGTCCTGCGAGATCCCCGCCACGACTGGCAGGTGGAGAACCGCTCCCTCTACTACGCCCGTCTCTACCTCGACCTGCACGGCGAGCTGGACGAGCTCGAGGCCCACCTCTTCGACGTCGAGGACGTCCTCGACGGCGAGGAGTCACGCACGGGCCTGGCCCTGGCCGTCCTCGGCCACCTCGCCTCCTACGGCCGGCGGGACGCCCTCGACCTGCTGCGCAGGTACGCAGCCTCGGGCGCCAACTGGGCCTGGGCCCTGGACGAACTCGCCCTACGGGACGACGACGCCGGCCTGCGCGCCCTGGCCGTGCCCGTGCTGGCACGGTTCGCCACCGACGCCGAGGGCGAGGCCGAACTCGCCGCGGCCGTACGGGACGCCTTCGAGCCACGGCCCTGGCGGTTGTGGGCCGAGGATCCCCGGGAGTACGTCTCCACGCGGGTGCGTGCCGCCCACGAGGCCGGCTGCTTCGACCGATGGCAACGGCAGATGAGCCCCAGCGGGCCCCGCCCGGGCTGGAGTGTCCAGGCCGTGTTCGAGTGGGCCCAGCAGGGCGTCGAGCGCGGGGCCGCGCTCCATGTCCCCGCCGCCCGCTGTCTCTCCGCCGTGGCCGGTCCCGAGGACCGCCCCGAGATCGTCCAGGCGGCCAAGGACGGCGACGAGGGGGCGCGCTGTACGGCCCTGCGCTACCTCGCGGACTGCAATGATCCCGACGCCCTGGTCCTCGTCGAACAGGCCGTCGCCACCGGTCCCGTCGCCGTGGTGGAGGCCGCCGTCGACTCCTTCGAACGGATGCGCAGCGTCGCCGCCGTCGACCGGGCCCGCGGCTGGGTCCACCGGCCGGACGCCCTCGGCGCCGCCGCCGGCCGCATGCTGGCCTGCCGGGGCGGCGTCCAGGACCGCGAACTGGTCCTCGGCGCCCTGCGTGAAGCCGTGCGCGGCGAGGGCTGCGACGCCCCGAGTCTGTGGACTCTCGTCGACGGCGCCGGACGGCTCGGCATCGCCTGCGCGGCACCGGTGCTGCGCCACATCTACCGCGAGACGGCCTCGTCCCACCTGCGTGGACGCTGCGCCCGGGCACTCGCCGCCACCGACCCCTCCTACGCCACCGGCTTCGCCGTCGAATGCCTGTGGGACTGCGAGGAGGGCACCCGCGAGATCGCCGCCCGGCACGCCGAGACCGGTGACGCGCGGGTCGTGGAGCGCCTGCGCCGGCTCGCCGCCGACCCGGCCGAGGAGGCCGAGGTCCAGACGGCCGTACGCAGCAGGATCGGCCCGGACGCGACGTCCGCCATGTGAACGCCGGGCAGGCCGCCGCCCGATGCGCGTCCGGCGGCGGCCGCCGGAGAAGGACGGGATCGGCCCGCCGGGCCGGGGCGACGAGCCGTCGGCCCGCCCGCCTGCCGGTCTTCTCCGGCCGACCCGCAAGGGATGCGCCCAGGCACACACCCTCCACGCAGGCACACTGGAGGGCCCGAGGGCCCGCGGGCCTGCGCGTCTACGTCTGCGGGGCATGAGCGGCTGAGCGCAACGGGTGGTCGGCGACGCCGTGGCCCG
Organism: Streptomyces sp. NPDC001027; assembly: GCF_040299045.1. Taxonomy (NCBI): domain Bacteria; kingdom Bacillati; phylum Actinomycetota; class Actinomycetes; order Kitasatosporales; family Streptomycetaceae; genus Streptomyces; species Streptomyces sp. NPDC001027. The sequence continues at coordinate 29,200 of NZ_JBEPBI010000012.1, read as the reverse complement.
TCGCCCTACGCCGTCGGCCCGGTGCCGAGCCCGGCGCCGCCGAAGCGGTCGCCCCGGCGTCGCAGGGCCGTCCCTTCAGGAGGGCCGCCCCGAACGCCTCGCCGCCCCCTTGCCGCCGCCTCGCCGCCGTCTCGTCGGCTTCCTGGCGCACTGCCGCGTCACCTTCGCCGTACGGCCACGAAGCGGACGGGCGTTCCCGGTGCGGCCTGGGCGGCCGCCGGCAGGTCGGCCGTGCGGACGACCCCGATCACCGGGTAGCCGCCGGTCGTCGGATGGTCGGCCAGGAAGACCACCGGCCGGCCGGCGGGCGGGACCTGCACGGTGCCCAGGACCATGCCCTCGCTGGCCAGCTCCCCGTCCCGGGCCCGCTCCAGGACGGGCCCCTCGGTGCGCAGCCCGATGCGGTTGCTCGCCGAGGACACGCAGAAGGTGCGGGCGGTGAAGTCGCGCAGCGCCTCGGGGGTGAACCAGTCGTCGCGCGGGCCGAGCGTGACCCGCAGGACCAGTTCGTCCGGGGGCGCAGGCTGCGGGGCGACGTCCACGCGCGCGTGCGGGGTGCGGTCGAGCCCCAGGGGCAGCACCGTGCCGTCCCGGAGCGGCGCCGGGCCGAGGCCGGAGAGCAGGTCCGTCGACCGGCTGCCGAGGACCTCCTCGACGACGATGCCGCCCGCCACCGCCACGTAACCGCGCACCCCGCGGATCGCCGGCCCGACGTCCAGCACCGCACCGGCGGGCACCCGCACGGGCGCGCCCCAGGCGGCCGGCCGGCCCCCCACGGTGACCCGGCAAGGGGCGCCGCCGACCGCCACCGTCACGTCGGAACGCGGTGTGAGGGCGCAGCCGGTCAGGGTGGTCTCCAGGACGGCCGCGTCGGGCGCATTGCCCACCAGCCGGTTGACCAGGGCCGCCGCGGGCGCGTCGAGCGCGCCGGAACGCGGCACGCCGAGATGCGCATGACCGGGCCTGCCCCGGTCCTGAACGGTGGTCAGCGCCCCGGCGCGGACGACGGACATCGCACGGTCGCTCATGCCTCGTCCTCCGGCACGAAGCGCACCCGGGTGCCCGGCGACAGCAGTGCGGCCGGCTCGCGCGCGTGGTCCCACAGCACCGCGTCGGTGGTGCCGATGAGCTGCCAGCCGCCCGGCGACGCCCGCGGGTACACGCCCGTGTAGGGCCCCGCCAGCGCCACCGAACCGGCCGGCACGGCGGTCCGCGGGGTCGATCTGCGGGGGACGTCGTAGCGCGCGGGCAGGCCCGTCAGATAGCCGAAGCCGGGTGCGAAGCCGCAGAACGCCACCCGGAACTCCGCGGCCGCGTGGATACGGGCGACCTCCCGCTCCGGGACGCCCCACAGGGCGGCGACCTCGGCCAGGTCCGGGCCGTCGTAGCGGGTCGGGATCTCCACGGCCTCCTGCTCGCGCGGGGGAGCCGGCGGCACGTCCGCGGCGGCGAGCTCGGACGCCACCCGGCCCGGGTCGGACAGGCCGTCCAGCAGGACGGTGCGGGCCGCCGGGACGATCTCGCGGGCGCCGAGCAGGCCCGCCGCGCGCCGACGCACCAGCTCGGCGTGCAGCGCCTCGGCCTCCGCTCCCGACGCCACCTCGACCAGCAGGGCGTCGTCGCCGACGGGCAGGATGCGCATGCTCATGCGAAGGCCTCCACCCGCACGCCCGACTCCTCGAGCCCGCGCCGCACCCGCCGGGCCAGGTCCACCGCGCCCGGCGTGTCCCCGTGCAGGCACAGGGAACGCGCGCGGACGTCGATCCCGGTCCCCGCCTCGGAGACGACCCGGCCGGCGCGGGCCAGGCTCACCGACCGCGCGACGACCTCGTCCGGGTCGGTGACCACGGCGCCGCTCCGCCCGCGCGGCACGAGCGTGCCCTGCTCGGTGTACGCGCGGTCGGCGAAGGCCTCCGGGACGACCGGCAGCCCCGCCGTGCCGGCCAGCTCCAGCAGCCGGGAGCCGGGCAGCCCGAGGACGGGCAGCGCGGCGTCGGCGAGGAGCACTCCCTCGACCACCGCGCCGGCCTGCTCCTCGTCGTGCACGACCCGGTTGTAGAGCGCCCCGTGCGGCTTCACGTACGCCACGCGCGCGCCCGCCGCCCGGGCGAACACATCGAGGGCCCCGATCTGGTACGCGACCTCGGCGGCCAGTTCGGCGGGCGGCACGTCCATCGCGCGCCGCCCGAAGCCCGCCAGGTCCCGGTAGGAGACCTGTGCGCCGATCGTGACCCCCCGCTCCACGGCCAGCACGCACACCCGCCGCATGGTGACCGCGTCCCCGGCGTGGAAGCCACAGGCCACGTTGGCGCTGGTGACGACCGACAGGAGCCGCTCGTCGTCGGTCAGCTGCCAGCGGCCGAAGCCCTCGCCGAGATCGGCGTTCAGATCGATCGCGGTCATCGCGGTCATGATTCCTTCGTACCTCTTTCTCAGGCCACGCGGTACTGCTCGTCGCGGGCGTCGGTGAGGAACATCTGTCCCGGGGCGTGGGTGAGGGCGAAGGGCGGGCGCGACGCCGTCACCGCGGCCTGCGGGGTGACGCCGCAGGCCCAGAACACCGGGATGTCGTCCGGCTCGGCGTCCACCGGGTCGCCGAAGTCGGGGCGGCCGAGATCGACGATGCCCAGGCCCGAAGGATCGCCGCAGTGCACGGGACCGCCGTGCACCGCCGGGAGCAGACTGCTCTCCCGGATCGCCGTCGCCAGATGCCGCGGAGGCACCGGCCGCATGGACACCACCAGGGGCCCGTGCAGCCGGCCCGCCGGGCGGCACTCACGACTCGTCACGTACATCGGAACGTTCCGGCCCTGCTCGACGTGCCGGATCGGGACGCCCGCCCCCGACAGGGCCCACTCGAACGTGAAACTGCAGCCGATCAGGAACGACACCAGGTCGTCGCGCCAGTACGCGCGCACGTCCGTCGGCTCGTCGACGAGCTCCCCGTCCTCCCAGACCCGGTAGCGCGGCAGGTCGGTGCGCAGGTCCGCGCCCTCCGCGAGGACGGTCGTCCAGGAGCCGGCGTCCGTGACGTCGAGGACGGGACAGGGCTTCGGGTTGCGCTGGCAGAAGAGCAGCATGTCGTACGCCCAGTCCGCCGGCACCGAGATCAGGTTGGCCTGGGTGTGCCCGGCCGCCGCGCCGGCCGTGGGTCCCGCCAGGCCCGCCCGGAAGCGGGCCCGGGCCGCGGCGGGGCTCCACGCGTGCGCGTGCTCCTCGGTGAGGGTGACGGGACGGTCCGCGGCGCTCGACGGCGCCTGCTCCCGCGTGAGGGTCGGTCGGTTCACTCCAGTTCCTTTCCACGCGTCTCCGGAAGCCCCAGCAGCGCCAGGGCGGCGATGGCGTACCCGATCGCGCCGAAGACCAGCGCGCCGCCCACGCCCCAGCTGTCGGCGAGGAACCCGACCGTCGTGGGGAAGACGGCGCCCACGGCGCGGCCGGTGTTGTAGGTGAAGCCCTGACCAGTGCCGCGCAGAGCGGTCGGATACAGCTCGCTGAGATACGACCCGAAGCCGCTGAAGATCGCCGACATGCAGAACCCGAGCGGGAAGCCGAGCACGAGCAGCAGGGTGTCCGCGCCGCTCGGGATGTTCGCGTACGCCAGGATGCACACCGCCGACAGCAGGGCGAACAGCCAGATGTTGCGGCGCCGGCCCAGCCGGTCGGTGAGGTATCCGCCGGTCAGGTAGCCGAGGAAGGCGCCGGAGATCAGGAACGTCAGATAGCCGCCGGTTCCGACCACCGACAGCCCGCGCTCCGACTTCAGGTAGGTCGGCACCCAGGTCGCCAGGGTGTAGTAGCCGCCCTGCACACCGGTCGAGAGCAGTCCCGCGAACAGCGTCGTCCGCAGCAGCGGCCCCCGGAAGATCGCCGGGAACGAGCCCCTGTCGGCGCTGTGCGCGCGTGCCGCCTCGGCCCGGGGCGCGTCCTTCACCCGGCGCCGCATCCACACCACGAGCAGGGCGGGCAGCGCGCCCGTCCAGAACATGACGCGCCAGGCCATGTCGTCGCCGACGAACGAGAAGACGAGCGTGTACGCCAGCGCGGCGAGGCCCCAGCCGACGGCCCAGGAGCTCTGGATCGCGCCGAGGGTGCGGCCCCGGTGCCTGGCGCTCGCGTACTCGGCGACCAGGATCGCGCCGACCGCCCACTCGCCGCCGAAGCCCAGTCCCTGCAGGGAGCGGAAGACCAGCAGCGTCTCGTAGGTGGGCGCGAAACCGCAGGCGACGGTGAAGACGGCGTACGTGATCACCGTGATCATCAGGGCCCTGACCCGGCCGATCCGGTCGGCCAGGACGCCCGCCACGGCGCCGCCGACGGCGGAGGCGACCAGCGTGACGGTGGTGAACAGGCCCGTCTGGGCGCTGTCCAGACCGAAGTACGCCGCCAGCGCCACCATGCTCAGCGGCAGCGTGAAGTAGTCGTAGGAGTCGAGGGCGTAGCCGCCGAACGCGCCGGCGAAGGCGCGCCGGCCGCGCGGTCCGAGCGCCCGCAACCAGCCGAAGGCCCCGGCGTCAGGGGTGGGTTCGGCGGTGGTGCGGGGGACGTCGGCGGTCGGGGCCGGTCGGGGAGGAGTCGTGCTCATGGGCACCTCGCTGAGGGATGACGGAGGGTGCTGAGGAACGAGCCGTGCCGTGCGGGAGGCGGGTCGCCGCGGTGGGGACGGGCGGTGCCATGAGACGAAGGTAGAGGATCGTTGAACGATCCTTCAATACCCCTGTTGTCTCGTTCTTCCGTCTGCGATTGAATTCCGGGCATGGCAGAGCAGCTGGCCGGACTGGCCGACGACCGTGCCCTCCTGGGCCGCACGAGCACGGCGGAGCGGGTGTCGGACATCCTCAGGAGCCGCATCGCCGAGGGCTACTTCCCGCCCGGGACACGCCTCTCGGAGGACAGCATCGGCGGGGCGCTGGGCGTCTCCCGCAACACGCTGCGCGAGGCGTTCCGGCTGCTCACGCATGAGCGCCTGCTCGTCCACGAACTGAACCGGGGGGTGTTCGTCCGGGTGCTGACCGTGCGGGACGTCGAGGACATCTACCGCACCCGCGCCCTCGTCGAGTGCGCCGTCGTACGGGGACTGGGCGAGCCCCCGTACGCCCTGGACGCCCTGCGGGCGGCGGTCACCGAAGGACAGGTGGCGACCCTCGAGAACGACTGGAAGGGACTGGGCACCGCCAACTTCCACTTCCACCGGGAGCTTGTCGCCCTGGCCGAGAGCGCGCGCACCGACGAACTGATGCGCAGCGTCTTCGCCGAGCTGCGCCTCGCCTTCCACCTCGTCGAGGACCCGCGCCGGCTGCACGAGCCCTACCTGCAGCGCAACCGGCAGATCCTGCAGGCCCTCGAGGCCGGCGACAGGGCCGAGGCGGAGAGGCTGCTCGAGGTGTACCTCGCCGACTCGCTCAAGCGGGTGGTCGAGGTCTACCGGCGGCGGGTGAGCGAGGAGGCCCCACACGACGACCGAGGTCCGGCCGCGGCTCCGTGACGCCGGTCGCTCTGCGTCGTTTGGGTCGTTGTCAGACCGAGGACCTAGTCTGTGCAGCGTGACTTCGCCTGCTCCGACGGACCGCGTTCCGCCCCAGCTCAGCGCGGCGCCGCGCCCCGCACCGGGCCCGGCCGCCGACGAGGGGCTGGCGCGGCGGCTGCGTGCGCTCGCGTGCACCGCGCCGATCCACGACCTCGACGCGCGCAAGGCCAACCTCGCGGGTGAGTACTCGGTCTACGGCATGGCGGAGATCGCCCTCGCCGCCATCGACCTCGTCACGCTGAACATGGACTTCGACACCGGCGCCGACCACGACCAGATAGTGGCCCGTCTGCTGCCGCGCATCGCCGCCCAGGCCCCCCGGCGGCCCGTCGCCGAGCACGAGCGGGTGGCCCGCTGGGTCCTGGAGAACCTGATCAACGTGGGCAGCGTCGACCGCGGCTTCCGCGCCGCCTACGGCACGTTCGCGCCCGACGGCACCTACGTGCGTCGCGACTACGACTTCAAGCTGATCGAGGAGGTCCCCGGCTACGGCGGCGCGGTCTACCTCCGGACGACCGACGAAGCCGTCAACGTCCTCGTCGGAGCCCTCGACACCGATGTCACCAGCGCGCAGATCGCCGCCGAGGTCAAGCTCGAGGTGCTCATCCGCCGCGGCCGCCTCGCCGACGCCCAGCTCGCCGCCGAGCAGGCCCGCTACCGCACCGTGCAGTACTCGGAGACGCTGCGCCGCGCCCTCGAGGCCACCCGGCGCAACGTGCGCGCGGTGGACTGGCTCAACGCCGTGCCCGACATGATCGCCGAAGCTCTTGATCACGTGGCGGACCGCTACCGCCACGAGAACGCGATCCTCACCAACATCCGCAAGGCCCGCGACGAGATCGAGGACGCCGAGAACAAGCGGCGGGCCGCCGAGCTCGTCGACATCGTCAAGGACTGCATCCGCCGCCACACCCAGCTGCAGTCCCGGCTGCTGGAGGCCGGCCCGCTGTTCCGCGCCGAGCAGGACCGGCAGGCGTTCGCCACCCCCATGACCTCGTCGGGCATAGACCTCTACGGGCACCTCGTCACCCCCGTGCTGCCGTTGCCGCTGGAGCAGGCCGTCCGTGTCACCGACGCCTTCTTCGCCCGGGGGACCGGTCTGCGCACACCCGGAGCCGTGCGGATGGGCGATCTCGTCGACCTGCTGCTGACGCCGCCGGTGGAGCGCGAGCACCTCGGAGCGGAGATGCCGGAACCGGATCTCATCGCCACCCCGGACGACAGCCGGTTCAGCGAGGAGCAGCTGGCCGCCGCCAAGCGGCTGCTCGACCTGCCCGCGGACGCTCCGCGCCGGCTGTCCGGGCTGCTGGCCGAAGCACGGCGATCCGACCCCGAACTGCCCTATCTGGTGGCCCTGCTGGCGGTGCACGCGGCCAGCCCCGCGGTCGGCACCGCCTACCGGCAGGGCGAGGAGAGACTGCTCTTCGCCGTCGACGACGGGACCGAGCTGGACGACCCCGAGTTCGGCGGCGCCGACCTGATCGTCGGCACGGCGCTGCTCGACGCCGCGGGGATGGCGGCGGACCGCACGGAGGCGGCATGAGCAGGACCGGCCACCGCCCGCACGAAGCGACGCCCACGCCCACGTACAACAGGCACACGCACACGCATACGTACACCGAGGAGCCGAAGCCGTGACCGAGCACGTCGAGTGGAGCGACACGGAGGCATCCGCTCCGGCGGCGCACACCGCAGTCACCCCCGCCGACGCCGCCGACGCGGCGCGGCTCGTCGCCTTCGGGCTGCAGCCCAGACTGCAGCCCGCGCGCGACCAGGAGTACGCCGAGCTGCTGCGGCGCCACCGGGAGGACCCGGCCTTCGCGCGGCTCGCCGACGCCGTCGCCGCAGGGCTCGGGCTGATCGTCCTGGAGGTGTCCCCGCGCGCGGGGATGGCCGTCACCGCCGCCGAGGACTCCGTCTTCGCCGTCCGCATGGGCGACTACGCGCGTCGTACGTCCGCCGACGGCGGCGACCGCTTCCTGCACGGCCTCGCGCACCTCGCCGTCGCCGCGATGGCCTATCCCCGCCCCGAGGACCTGGCCGACGACGGCTACATCGGACGGGTCAGCGTCAACGGCGTCGACGCCTTCGTCCGTCAGGCCTGCCGCCGGCTGGAGGAGCGGGCGGAGCAACAGGGCGAGAACACCGACCCCGCGAGCGACGCACCCGGCCTGGAGGCCGCCTGGCGGGTCTGGGCCAGACGCAGTGCCACCGGCGCCACCAAGGACGCGCGCAGACTCGCCGGTTCCACCACCGGCATCGTCGGCAAGGCCGTCGCCTTCCTCACCGACTCCGGCTTCCTCCAGCGGACCGGCGACGACAACGGCGGCACCTATCGGACCGCCGCCCGCTACCAGCTCCAGGTCCGCGACATGGCGGGTGCCGCCGCCATGGCCGAACTGCTCGAGCTGGGCGTCGTCCCGGTCACCGACGGCGTCCCCACGCTGCTGCCCGCGGAGGAGAGCGACGACCTGGAGCTGGTGGCCGACGCCGGACTGCCGTTCCACTCCTGAGGCTCCGCCCTCCGCCGAGGGCACCGCCCCTCGATCCCCCTGTTCTGCCGAAGACTTACGAGAGTCCGCCATGTACGAGCTGTCCCGGGTCCGCCTCTACTCGATCGGTCCCGCCGGTGCGCGCTACGCCGACACCGTGCTTGACCTGCGGGGCGTCGGCGACGTCGTGCCCGACCCCGCCCCCACCCAGGCGGAGTTCTTCGAGGAGGAGCCGGTCGGTCCGCCGCGCCGGCCCGCCCCCGCGGGCGTCCTCTTCCTGGAGAACGGCGGCGGCAAGTCCGTGCTGCTCAAGCTGATCTTCTCCGTGATGCTGCCGGGCCACCGCAACACTCTCGGCGGCGCCAGCTCCGGAGTGCTGCGCAAGTTCCTGCTCGCCGACGACTGCGGACATGTGGCCCTCGAGTGGCAGCACGTGCTCACCGGCGAGTGCGTGGTCGTCGGCAAGGCGAGCGAATGGCGCGGGCGGCAGGTGTCCAACGACCCGCGCAAGTTCGCGGAGGCCTGGTACTCGTTCCGGCCCGGGCCCGGGCTGAGCCTGGACAACCTGCCCGTCGCCGAGGCCACCGCCGTCCGCCCGCCCGTCGAGGGCGCCTCCGGGGCACAGGGCCGCCGGCGCACCATGAAGGGCTTCCGGGACGCGATCACCGAGGCCGGAAAGGCCTATCCGCACCTGGAGGTGCACTGGGAGGAGATCCACGACCGCTGGATCGAGCACCTCGGCGAGCTGGGCCTCGACCCGGAGCTCTTCCGCTACCAGCGGGAGATGAACGCCGACGAGGGCGAGGCCGCCGGTCTCTTCGCGGTCAAGAAGGACTCCGACTTCACCGACCTGCTGCTGCGAGCCGTCACCGACACACGCGACACCGACGGGCTCGCCGACCTGGTCAGCGGCTTCGGCAACAAGCTCGGCCGACGCGCGGAGCTGATCGCCGAACGGGACTTCACCGCCGGGTCGGCCGACCTGCTCGGGCGGATCGTCGAGGCTGCCGGAGCGCGCTCACGCGCGCGAGAGGTCCACGCCGCGGCCGAGCGGCGCACCCGCGCGCTCGCTCGCCGGCTGTCCGCGCGGGGAGTGCGGGAGAAGACACGCGCCGGCGACCTCGCCCAGCGGGTCACGGCCGCCGCGTACGCCGTCACGCACTCCGAGGGCGCACGGGAGCGCAGCGCCCTGATCGCCGCCGAACTCGCCTTCCGGCACGCGTCGCTGGCGCTCGCCGCCGCCGAGAAGTCCGCCGCCGCGCAGAAACGCGAACTCGCCGACGCCCGCACCCTGCACTCCGCCTGGCAGGCCGCCGAGGCCGTGCTGCGCCACCGGGCCGCCGCCGACCGCGTCGCGCGCGTGTCCGCCGCGATCCAGGAAGCCGAACGCGACGCCGCCCCCGCCCTCGCCGCCCGTGCCCGGGCCGCCGTCGACCTCGTCCGCGCCCTGCACGCCGCCGCCGACGGCGCCGAGACCCTCGCCAACGAGGAGGAGGAGCGCTCGGCCGCACTTCAGGAGGTCGGTGAGTCCGCCCACCGCGACGCCACATCCGCCGCGACCGACGCCCAGCGCGCCCGCAGCGAGGTGGGACACCTGCGCCAGCGGCTCTCCGAGGTCGAACAGGAGACCGCCGAGGCCGTACGCGCGGGCTGGCTCGACGACAGCGCCCCCGACGCCGACCCGGCCCGCGCGGCCCTCGCCGCCAGCGACGCCGAGAAGACGGCCGTCGCCGCCTGGGACACCGCCCGCGAGACCTCGGCCCGCGCCGCCGAACACGCGCGTGAGGCCGCCTCCGCCGAGTCCCGGGCCGAGCTCACCGCCGCCCGCGCCGCCGACGCGGCCACCAGCGCGGGGCGCTCCCACGAGGCCGAGCGGCGGCTCGCCGAATCCCTGGCCGGCGAGGAACGCCTCGCGGAACTGCTCGGGCTGACGGGCCGCGGAACACGCCCCCGGATCCCGCAGCCCCGCCAGGACGGCGAGCCGGACGACGGCTCCGCGCTGACCCCCGATGACCTGGACCGCTGCGCCGACGAACTGCGCGACCTCCTCGACGACGCCGTCTCCTCCGCGGAACGGCAGCTCTTCGAACTGCGGACCGCCGCCGCCGACGACTCACGCATCCTCGGCGCCCTGGGCGACGGCGGACTGCTGCCGCCCGGCCCGGACGTCCTGGCCACCGTCGAGTTCCTCGGCGAGCACGGAATCCCCGCCCTGCCCGGCTGGCGCTACCTCGCCCAGGCCGTCGACCCCGCCGACCACGCCCGTGTGCTCGCCGCCCGGCCCGAACTGGTCGACGGCGTGATCATCACCGACCCCGGCTCGCACGCACGCGCGCGTGAGGCGCTCGGCGACGCCGCACTGCTGCCCCGGTCCGCCGTGGCCGTCGGCACTGCCGCCGCCCTGCTCGCCCCGACCCCGCCCGTCGACTCCGACGGCGGCCTGCGGAGCGAGGTCTTCCTCGTCCCGCCGAACCCGGCCATGCACGACGAGCACGCCGCCGACGAGGAGCGCCAGGCGCTGCGCGCCCGCGCCGCCGAGCGCGACGAGGCCATCCGCCGTCTCGCGGGACGTCTCGCCAAGGACCGGGAGCTGTCCGCGCGCCTCGCGTCCTGGCGGGCCGGCTGTCCGGCGGGGCGGCTAGCCGAGCTGGCCCGGGCCGCCACGGAGGCGGCCGCCTTCGCCGAGGAGTCCGAGGCCGAGCTGGCAGAGGCGCGCAGCGTGCGCGCGGAGACCGAGGAGAGCGCCGCCGAGGCCGCCCAGGCCCGCGACGAGCACCAGGAGGCCGCGCAGCGGGCCAGGCGGGCAGCCGACGCCCTCGCCGGACTCGCCTTCCGGCTGCGCGAACGCGCCGGCTGGCAGGTCAAGGTGCGCGAACTCGCCGACGAGGCAGCCGAGTCGGAGGCCCGCGCCCAGTCCTGCCTGGAGCGCGCCCGAGCCGCCGACGAGGACCGGCGCGGCGCCCAGCGGGCCGCGGACGACGCCCGTCGCACCGCGCGTGCGCTGCGCGCCGAGCGCGCCGAGATCGCCGGCGCCCCCGACGACGTCCCGCAGGACGGGGCAGCCGCGCCCACGGCCTCCCTGCCCGCGCTGCGCGAGGCCTACCGGGCCGCGTCCCTGCTGTACGAGAAGGTCGGCGTCGGCGCCGACCTGCGCGCCGAACAGGCCCGGGCGGAGAGCGACGAGAGCGCCGCCCGCACCGAGCTGGACCGGCTCAGCAACAAGGTCCGCACCCGCGCCGAACAGCTGCTCCAGTCGCCCGACGGCTCCGACGGACCCTCCCGGCAGGCCGCCGCCGCACGCGCGGAGGAGCTGGTGCAGCTCCTGGAGACCCGGATGTCCACCGCCAGCGAGCAACTCGGCCGACTGCGCGGCGAACACGAGCGGCTCGCACCCGAGGACGGCGAGGCGCACACCGAGCTGGCCGAGGAGCTCCAGCCCCGCGACGCCGAGCACGCCCAGGCGCTGCTGCGCACCGCCACCGCCGAACTCTCCGCCCGCGCCGAGGCCTTGGAGCAGTCACGCGAGGCGCACGCCGAACTCCTGGCCGCCCACCGCGCCGCCGAGGACGCGGCCGGCGGCTTCGACGAGACCGCCGCGATGCTCCGCGACCTGCTGCGCGAACACACCCCGGAGGAGGAGCAGGAGGAGACGGAGCCCTACCCCGGCGTCCTGGAGGAGGCGCGCAGGTCGGCCGCCGAGGCCCGCCGCTCGCTGCGCGGCTGCGCCGCCGACCTCTCCGCCGCGGAGTCGTCCGTGCGCGAGGCGAGCGACGTGCTCGTCCGGCACGCCAACTCCACACGCTACGAGCAGGTGCGCACCCCCGCGCGCCAGCAGATCCGCGAACTCCCCGCCTCCGCGCTGCCGGAGCACGCGCAGAAGTGGGCGGACGCCTTCGCTCCCCGGCTGCGCGTCCTGACGGACGAACTGGCGCAACTGGAGCGCAACCGGGACTCGATCGTCGACCGTCTGAGGGGGCTCGTCGAGTCCGCACTCGCCACGTTGCGCTCGGCCCAGCGGCTCTCCCGGCTGCCCGAGGGGCTCGGCGAGTGGTCCGGACAGGAGTTCCTGCGCATCCGCTTCGAGGAGCCCGACCAGGCGACCCTCGTCGAACGGCTCGGCGAGGTCATCGACGAGGCCACCCGCGCGGCGGTGAAGAAGAACTCCGATCTGCGCCGCGACGGCATGTCGTTGCTGCTGCGCGGGGTCGGCGCGGCCCTGCAGCCCAGGGGCGTCGCCGTCGAGATCCTCAAGCCGGACGCGGTCCTGCGGGCGGAGCGCGTCCCCGTCGGACAGATGGGCGACGTGTTCTCCGGCGGGCAGCTGCTCACCGCCGCCATCGCCCTGTACTGCACGATGGCGGCCCTGAGGAGCAACGACAGGGGCAGGGACAAGCATCGGCACGCCGGCACGCTGTTCCTCGACAATCCCATCGGGCGGGCCAACGCGACCTACCTGCTGGAACTGCAGAGGGCGGTCTCCGACGCGCTCGGCGTACAGCTCCTGTACACCACCGGCCTGTTCGACACCACGGCCCTCGCGGAGTTCCCCCTGGTCATCCGTCTGCGCAATGACGCCGACCTGCGGGCGGGCCTGAAGTACATCAGCGTCGAGGAGCATCTGCGGCCGGGTCTGCCACAGCAGACCCCGGCGGCGGACGGCGACGCGGTGCAGGCGCACAGCGAGATCACGGCGACGCGGATGTACAAAAGGCCCGCACCGCACGCCGGTTGACCGACCCGTACGGCTCAGGGCGCTGCGCGGGCAGGCGCTCCCTGGCCGGGGCCGGCCGGTGGCTGCCTCAGGGGTGAGACAGCTGCCCGGCGCCGCCCTGCCTGCGTATCCGCTCCTGCGTCCGCTCGGCGGCCCGTACCTGTCGTCGTGCCCTGCGCTGCTCGCGTCGCAGGGCACGCGCGGTGCTGCTCGGCGTCGACACCACGCCGTTGCGCTGGTTCCACACCTGGCGGGTCACCCAGACGTCGAGAGCGCCCCAGGTGGCCAGCACGGTGCTGACCACACTGCTGATCACCATGGGGAAGGCCAGCCAGGATCCGGCCAGCGTGCACAGGAAGGCGACCATCGCCTGAATCAGCGTCACGGCGATGACGAGCACCGCGCGCACGGCCGCCGTGCGCACCGGGTCGGGCATACGACGCCGCTTCGCGGGCTCCTCCACCCACAACGGCCGATAGGCGACCCGCCCTTGTCGCGCGAAGGAGCCGCCGTCGGTCGGGGCTCCGTCGTCGGCAGGGGCTCCGGCGCCGGTGGACGCCGGGATGCCCCGGCCCGCCGACCCGCCCGCGCTCGGCGTATGAGCCCTCGGCTCCGTACGCACCTGTCCGTCCGGGCCGCCGCCGTCCGGTGCCATCGGGTCCCACAGCGCCGTACTGCCCGCCGCCGCACCGTCCTCGGACGCCTCACGCCGCTCCGCCGTGCCCATCACCGTGTCACTCCCCACCGCCAGCAGACCGCTCGCCTCCGAGTCGAAGACCCGGCTCCCCAGTGGCTGCCCGGCTTGCGCTGATTTACGCCGCCCAGGTGCGGCCTACGGCTCGTGTGGCCGATTCCGCCCTCAACTCCCAACGTGAAGGACGATCGACGTGCCCTGATTGTTCCCTCGTTGCGAAAAATTCTGGCCAACTCGTGCGTGGAGTCGACCGGATCCGTCCGGGCCCGACACGCGGGATTCAGGGCTGCCATCTCCTGTAATTTTCGGACAACATGCCATGTCTCGGCCTCGGTACGGAAGTTCAGGTTCCGGACGCCTCTTCGAGTTAACTGTGTGTCGGTAGTAGGCTCTCGCCGTTTGTTGACGCACATGCGTACCCCCGACCGGTGGGGGTTCGAGCTGGGGGAGGCCATGCGCTTTCGCGGGAAGTCGATCCGCCGGAAGATCGTGGCGCTGCTTCTCGTGCCGCTGGTGTCCCTGACCGCCGTCTGGGGCTTCGCCACGGTACTCACGGGCCGCGAGGCGAGCCGTCTGTTCACCGTGTCGGCCGTCGTCGAGAAGGTCGGTTACCCCCTCGAGGACACCGTCCGCGTCGTCCAGCAGGAACGCCGCCAGACCCTCGTCTACCTCGCCGACCCCCGGGCCTCCAACGCGCTGACCGCGCTGCGGCGCACCAGGACCGCCACCGACGAGGCGCTCGCCGAGATCCGCAGGAACGCGCAGGACCCCGACGTACGCGACGTCCTGGACCAGGACGACGGCGAGGGCCTCACCGTGGTGCTGGACGGGTTCGACGGCATCGACTCGCTGCGGCGGAGCGTCGAGGAACGCACCGTCACACGCGCCCAGGCGCTGAACCTCTACACCCAGCTGATCGACCCCTGTTACACCCTGCTGTCCAAGCTGGACGTGGTCGACAGCGTGGAGATGGACAAGCAGTACCGCGCCCTGGTCAGCGTCGCCCGCGCGCGTGAACTGCTCTCCCGGGAGGACGCGCTGCTCGGTTCCGCCCTGGTCGTGGGCCGGCTCCGCCGCGAGGAGATCCGCGAGGTCTCCGACCTCGTGGCCCAGCGCGAGGTGATCTACGAGATCAACCTCGCGCAGCTGCCCACCGCGGAGAGCCAGCGCTACGACGTCTTCTGGAAGAACGCCACCACCGCCACGCTGCGCACGGCCGAGCAGGCCGTCATCGGCGGCACGTCAGGCGACCTGCCCCGCGGTGTCAGCGCCCGCAACTGGGACACCGCGGCCGGAAACGTCCTCGCCGAACTCGGCACCCTGGACGAGCAGGCCAACGACCGCTACCAGGACCGCGTGCGGCCGGTGGCGATCGAGGTCATCGTCAAGGCGGTCGTCGCGGGCGTCTTCGGGCTGATCGCGCTGCTCGTCTCCCTCGTCCTGTCCGTGCGCATCGGTCGCGGCCTCATCCGCGACCTGCGCCAGCTGCGCCTGGACGCCCACGAGGCGTCGGGCGTGCGACTGCCCAGCGTGATGCGCCGGCTGTCGGCGGGCGAGCAGGTCGACGTCGAGACCGAGGTGCCGCGGCTGGAGTACGACAAGAACGAGATGGGCGAGGTCGGCCAGGCCCTCAACACGCTGCAGCGCGCCGCCGTCGAGGCCGCCGTCAAACAGGCCGAGCTGCGCTCCGGGGTCTCCGAGGTGTTCGTCAACCTCGCCCGCCGCAGTCAGGTGCTGCTGCACAAGCAGCTCACCCTGCTCGACACCATGGAGCGCCGCACCGAGGACACGGAGGAGCTCGCCGACCTCTTCCGCCTCGACCACCTCACCACCCGCATGCGCCGACACGCCGAGGGCCTGGTCATCCTCTCCGGCGCGGCCCCCTCCCGGCAGTGGCGCAAGCCCGTCCAGCTCATGGACATCGTGCGCGCGGCGGTCGCCGAGGTCGAGGACTACGAGCGCATCGAGGTCCGCCGCCTGCCGCGCCTCGCCGCGACCGGCCCGGCCGTCGCCGACCTCACGCACCTGGTGGCCGAACTCCTGGAGAACGCCACGGTGTTCTCCCCGCCGCACACCGCCGTCCAGGTGTTCGGAGACCGGGTCGCCAACGGCTTCACCCTCGAGATCCACGACCGTGGCCTCGGCATGGCGCCCGAAGCGCTCCTGGAGGCCAACCTCCGGCTCGCCGAGACGCCGGAGTTCGAGCTGTCCGACACCGACCGCCTCGGACTGTTCGTGGTCAGCCGGCTCGCCCAACGGCAGAACGTCCGCGTCTCCCTGCAGCCCTCTCCGTACGGCGGGACGACCGCCGTCGTCTTCATCCCCGACGCGCTGCTGACCGACGACGTCCCCGACACCAACGGCATCGGCTTCCGGCTCGACCGCCCCCGGCCCCCGAAGGAGGCGGAGCCGGCCGAGTCCCGAAGGCCCGCGCTCTCCCCGGCCGCGGCGCAGCTCCCCGGCATGCCGGTCTCGGTGCTCGACGGCCCCGTCGAACTGGAGGCGCCCGTCGACCTGAACGCCCTCGGCGGCTTCCCCGCAGCCCTCGAGGACGAGGACGACGACCACGGCGGGCTGTTCCGCCCCCGCCGCTCGCTCACCCGTGACGACGACCCCGCGGCCCGCGCCGTCGACCACTCCCGCGCGCCCGGCGCCGGCCTCGGCGACCCGGCGAAGCCCGCCGACGACCCCGCAGCGCCGGTTGCGCCGCTGCCCGGCCGTCACACGCCCAAGCTGGTCAGCTCGCACGGCCGTCCGGTCACGGAATCGCGGTCGCTGCGCGCCGACGCCGAGCCCCCGGTGCGGCCGGTCTCGCGCCGCCGTACGGACGAGGGGCCGGCGCCCCTGCCGTCCCGCCGCCGCGGCACGACGGCCCAGATCCCCCGCACCGGCGGCACACCCGAGCGCCCCGCCCTGCCGGAGCACCCGGGTCGAGGCCCGGCACAGTCTTCCCAGCCGCCCGGGCTGCCGCGCCGGGTCCGTCAGCCGTCGGCATCCGAAGGCGGCTTCGACGGCCTCGCCGCAAGCCCGGACCCGTCCGGAGCGCCGACGGGCGACGCCGGCGTCCCAGGCGCCGCCGTCCCGAGCGCCGGAGCACTGCCCCGGCGGGTGCGGCAGGCGAACCTGGCGCCGCAGCTGAGGCAGAGCCAGGCGCCCCAGGCGCCGAAACCGGCCGATCCCGCCGACCGCGACGCCGACGAGGTCCGCAGCCGCATGGCCTCGCTCCAGCGCGGCTGGCAGCGCGGCCGCGTAGAGAACGCCGCGGGCGACGACGCCCACAGCGGCACAGCACCACGAGGAACGACAAAGGGGGACGGTCGATGACCGCACCGAAGGCGACCGACCAGACCACCCACAACGGCGAGCTCAACTGGCTCCTCGACGAACTCGTCGACCGGGTCGCCGGCATCCGCAAGGCGGTCGTCCTCTCCGGGGACGGCCTGGCGACAGGGGTGTCCAAGGACCTGTCACGGGAGGACGGCGAGCACCTGGCCGCCGTCGCCTCCGGATTCCACAGCCTCGCCAAGGGCGTCGGCCGCCACTTCGAGGCCGGCAACGTCCGCCAGACCGTCGTCGAGCTCGACGAGGCCTTCCTGTTCGTCACGGCGGCCGGCGACGGCAGCTGCCTCGCCGTCCTCGCGGACGCCGACTCGGACGTGGGCCTCGTGGCGTACGAGATGACGTTGCTGGTCAAGCGGGTGGGCGTACATCTGGCCACCACGCCGCGCACCGATCTGCCCTCGGGCGGGTAGTGAGAGGGCATGAGCACAGACGGCCAGGGAACAAGTCACTGGTTCGACGACGAGGCCGGACCGGTCGTGCGTCCGTACGCCATGACGCGCGGTCGGACGACCAGCGCGGTCCAGCACCGCCTCGACCTGATCGCGCTCGTCGTCGTCGAGCCTCATGCCGACGACGCGGACGCGGACCCCTCACTGTCCCCCGAGCACGTGCACATCGTGGACCTGTGCAGGGAGGCGCCGCAGTCGGTCGCCGAACTGGCCGCCGAACTCAATCTGCCCATCGGCGTGGTGCGGGTCCTCGTCGGCGACCTCGTGGACGCCGAGTTCGTCCATGTGAACCGGCCGGTGCCGCCGGCCGAACTGCCGGACGAGAGTATTCTGCGCGACGTGATCAACGGCCTCCGAGCGCTGTGAGCAGCACCGAAGTGGAACGTGGACGACGACGTGACCGGCCGGCGACCGCCCACGCCGGGGCGCGGACCGGGCCGCGCCCCGCACCCCTCGAGCCCGGCCCCGCGGAGCACCTCCCAGTCAAGCCATCGAGCAGGAGAAGCAATCGATGATCCTCGGGCGTTCTGAGCGCGGCAGGCCGGTCGAGCCCGTCACGCTCAAGATCCTGGTGGCGGGCGGCTTCGGCGTGGGGAAGACCACCCTCGTCGGCGCCGTCAGCGAGATCAAGCCGCTGCGCACGGAGGAGTACCTCACCGAGGCGGGCCGCCCGGTCGACGACACCACCGGCGTCGAGGGCAAGCACACCACCACCGTGGCCATGGACTTCGGGCGCATCACGCTCCGCGAGGACCTGGTGCTCTACCTGTTCGGGACACCCGGCCAGGAGCGCTTCTGGTTCATGTGGGACGAGCTCTCCGAGGGGGCGCTCGGCGCGGTCGTGCTCGCCGACACCCGTCGGCTGGGGGACTGCTTCGCCGCCGTGGACTACTTCGAGCGGCGCTCGATTCCCTTCCTCGTCGCCGTCAACTGCTTCGAAGGCTCCGCCCGTTATCCCGAGCAGGAGGTGCGCGGGGCCCTCGACCTCGACGAGGATGTCCCGGTGGTGCTCTGCGACGCCCGCGACCGCAGGTCGGTCCGGGACGTGCTGGTCGGCGTCGTCCAGCACGCCATGGACTTCGGCGCCGAACGCCGCCAGACCGTCACCACCTGAGATCCCGCCGACCGGCCCGCCCACCAGACCGCCTACCACCCGCACCGCGTGACGAAGCCTCCACGCCCCGTGGCCTCGCAGGCAGCTCCGGCACGTCCCCGGCACCGGCGTCGCGCGGCCGCCCTCACCGCTCCTCACCGCACCGCGACCACCGCCGAACCGTGGCCGAACAGCCCCTGGTTCGCGGTGAGGGCGACACGGGCGCCCGCGACCTGGCGATCGCCGGCCTCCCCCCGCAACTGCCGGGTCACCTCGCACACCTGGGCGATCGCCTGCGCCGGCACGGCCTCCCCGAAGGAGGCCAGCCCTCCGCTCATGTTCACCGGTATGCGGCCGCCCGGGGAGGTCGCGCCCTCCCGCAGCAGCTTCGCGGCCTCACCGCCCCCGCACAGCCCCAGATCCTCGTACCACTGCAGTTCCAGTGCGGTGGAGAGGTCGTACACCTCGGCCAGCGACAGGTCCTCAGGGCCCAGGCCCGCCTCCTCGTAGGCGGCTCGGGCGATCGACGCCCGGAAGGGCTCACCGGCCGGTTCGACCCCCGCCGCCGAGTCGGTCGCGATGTCCGGCAGATCCAGCACCGTCCGGGGATACCGAGGCGTCACGGTGGACACGGCCCTGATGCGCACCGGGTCGGGCGCCCCCCGGCGCCGGGCGAACTCCATGCTGGACAGCACCAGCGCGGCTCCGCCGTCCGAGGTCGCGCAGATGTCCAGCAACCGCAGCGGATCGCAGACCACGGCGGAGGCGGCCACCTCGTCCGCCGTGACCCGTTGCCGGTAGCGCGCGTTCGGATTCAACGCCCCCATGGCCGCGTTCTTCACCTTGACCTGCGCGAAGTCCTCCAGGGTGTCCCCGTGCACCGCCATCCGCCGACGCGCGTACAGCCCGAAGTACGCCGGGTTGGTCGCCCCGAGCACGCGGAACCGCAGCCAGTCCGGGTCGTCCTGACGGTCTCCTCCCGCGGGCCGGAAGAACCCCTTGGGCGCGGCGTCGGCGCCCACCACGAGCACCACGTCCGCCATGCCGGCGAGGATCTGCGCCCGCGCGGTGTCGATCGCCTGGGCCCCCGACGCGCAGGCCGCGTACACACTGGTGACCTTGGCTCCCTGCCACCCCAGGGCCCTGGCGAACGTGGCCCCGGCCACGTACCCCGGATACCCGCCCCGCACCGTGTCCGCGCCCACGATCGAGCCGATCTCCGGCCAGTCCACCTTCGCGTCCGCGAGGGCCGCACGGGCCGCCTTCACGCCGTACTCGACGAAGCCGCGCCCCCACTTCCCCCACGGATGCATCCCCACGCCCAGCACTGCCACGTCCGCCCTCATCCCGCCACCCCCGTGGGCCGCCACCACCAGGTCGTCCAGGTCGTCTCCGGGGCCTCGTCGAGCACCCCTGGGACGACCTCCACCTCCATGCCCACCGTCAGCTCGGCGACGGTGATCCCGGGAACCGCCTGTCCCAGCACCACGATCCGCTCGGACTCCAGCTCCACAGCGATCAACGCGTACGGCTCCCACGGAAGTTCCGGATCGGTCACGTACGGTGACGGCGGCCGGTACCGGCTGTCCGTGTACGACCAGACGCGACCGCGCCGCGACAGCGGGACCTCCTCCAGTGCGCCGCCGGGGCAGCCAGGGTTACGGCAGTACGTGTCCTCGCGGGGGAAGAAGACCGACCGGCACGCCGCGCAGCGCGTCCCGAGCAGTCTGAAGCCGTCTCCCTCCCCGGTGAACCACCCGGCGACGACGGGCGTGCGTGCACGTGACAAGAATGCCTCCCGGACGCGGAGTCTGACGGATCGTCAGATTGTGCCACGGTCACCCGTCATTGGGCAGGGACAAGGCAGGACGCGGACTTCAGGGGTCCCGGCTCCCACCGTCCCCGTCCTCATGGACCTCGAGCGGCCGACCGCCGTACACCGCCTCCGCAAGATCGGATACGCTCCGCCGCGTGTCCGAAACTCTGCACTCCACCGCGAACTCCGCGCGCGACTCCCACTGTTCGAGCTGTGGAGCGCCCTACGGGGAGGGCGTCACCGGCTGGCCCCGAACCTGCCCGGCCTGCAGCGCCGTGGCCTACCGCAACCCGCTGCCGGTGGCCGTCGCGCTCCAGCCCGTGTACGACGCGAAGGGCACCGCCCTGGTCGTCATCACCCGAACCATCGCTCCCGCGCGCGGGGGCATCGCCCTGCCCGGCGGCTTCATCGACGACCGTGAGGACTGGCGGCAGGCCGTCGCGCGCGAGCTCAGGGAGGAGACCGGCATCGACGCCGCGCCCCGTGACGTGCGGCTGGCCGACGCCATGAGCTCCCCCGGCGGCCATCTGCTGCTGTTCGGGCTCCTCCCCGAGCGGCCCGCCGACCGGCTGCCCGCGTCCGCCGCGACGGACGAGACCGAGGGCTGGCACCTCCTGCGCCGGGCGGAGGAGCTGGCGTTCCCCCTGCACACGCTGGCCGTACGGGCGTTCTTCGAGGGCCGCTACATCTGACGTCCGTCCGGGTCGCCGTCAGTCGAGCCCGCGTACCCGCACCGGGCAGGACGGTGCGTGCACGCCGTCCTCGCCCTCCCTCTCGACGACCACCCGAGAACCCTCCCAGCGGGCGACGTACCGCTCGACCTCCGGCTCTCGCCAGCCGTCGCCCGGATCCCGCACCACCAGGCCGCCGCCCGTCCGCCCACGGGTCGGCGCCCACACCTCCAGCTCAAGCTCCCCGCCGTCCCCCCGCACCGGCACGATCGCTCCCGCGCGCGCGAGCACCGGAATGCGCGACAGCGGAGCCTCCACCTGCACGCGCCCCGGCCCCCGGTAGACCCGCCCCGTCGCCGTGTCGTACCAGTGCCCCCTCGGCAGCTGCACCGGCCGGCGGTCGACGCCCGGTGCGAGCACGGGCGCGACGAGAAGGCTGTCGCCCAGCAGGAAGGCGTCCTCGCAGTCCCGCAACGGCCGGTTCCCCGGCGACCCCCACCACACGGGGCGCACATAAGGAGCACCGGTACGCCCGGCCTGATGCGCGAGCGTCACGAAGTACGGCAGCAACCGCCGGCGCTCGAGGAGCGCCACGCGTGCGTGCTCCAACACCTCCGGACCCAGCTCCCAGGGCTCCCGCAGCCCCGCCCCCGGATGCGTCTGGGTGCGGAACAGCGGCATATAGGCGCCCAGCTGCAGTCGACGGAGGTACAGCTCGGGCGACGAACCACCGCCGGCGCCGCCCACGTCCGTCCCCGAGTACGGCACGCCGCACAGTCCGAGCCCCATCACCAGGGACAGCGAGGCCCGCAGACCCGGCCAGCCCGCTGCGACATCCCCGGACCAGACGCCGCCGTACCGCTGCAGGCCCGCCCAGCCCGACCGCGACAGGACGAGGGGCCGCTCGTCCGGAACCAGCTGCCGCAGCCCCTCGTAGGCCGCCCGGGCCATGCACAGGTCGTACACGTTGTGCGCCTCGCGATGATCACCGCCGCGCCCCTCCAGAGAGTGCCGGGCCGACCGGGGCAGCACCGACCCCCCGAACACCGCCGACGACGTCGGCTCGTCCATGGCGTGCCAGAAACCGGCGAAGCCCTGCCCCAGACGCTCGGCGTAGAGACCTCCCCACCATCGACGCACCCGCGCGTGCGTGAAATCGGGGAACACCGACTCCCCGGGCCCCACGACACCCTCGACGAGACGCCCCGACGGCTCCCGCACGAACGCGTCCTCGGCGACCCCGGCGTCGTACACCGCGCTGCCCGCCTCCGCCCGGACCGCCGGAGCGACGACCGACACCAGGCGTACCCCGTCCTCGCGCAACTCCTCGGCGAGCACCGGAAGTTTCGGGAAGCGGTCCTGGTCGACCGTGAAGACCCGGTTCTCGTCCGCGTGGTCGATGCCGAGATGCACGGCGTCGAGCGGCAGCCCGTGCGCGCGAAAGCCCGCCACGACCTCGCGCAGCTCCTGCTCGCCGCCCCGCCCCCATCGGGCGTGATGGTGACCGAGCGCCCACGCGGGCGGCACCGCCGGCGGACCCGTGAGCGCCGCCCAGGCGAGGAGCACGCGCGCGGGGGTCCCCACGATCACCCAGCAGCGCAGCGGCCCCCCGTCCATCCGCACCTCGCAGGCGCCGGGCCGGTCGTGTCCGGACCCCGCCCCTTCCGCGCCCTCCCGCAGCGTCACCGTCCCGTCCCACGACGTGTCGTGGAAGACCAGATGCGTGGCGGCGTCGGCCACCACCAGGTGCACCGGCATGGTGAGGTGGAGCGGATCGGCGCCGCGATCGAACGCACGACCGCGGTCCGTGTTCCACAGCCGGTACGACCCGTCTCCCAGCCGCGGTCCGGAAGCCCTGGCGCCGAGTCCGAAGAACCGAGCGTCCGCCGCCACCTCCGAACGCTGCAGCCAGTGCCCCGGGCCGCCGTCCAGCGGCTCCCACCACCGGGGCGGCAGATCCCGGCGCAACCGCACGCCCCCCGGCGTGCGCACCTCGACGGCGCCGTGCCGCGAGACCACGACGGTGACCCGTTCGGCGACGACCCGCCAGCCCCCGTCCGTGTCCGGCTCGAGCACCGCCCGCGGGTCCGGCTCCGGACAGCGGTCGGCCAGCGCGTACGACGGCTCCGGCTCCGCGCCGTCCCAGCCCCAGAAGACGGCCCCGTTCACGGCGACGTGGATCCTCAGCAGCGAGCGGGCGAACCGCAGCGTCCCCCCTCCGGGCCCCGGCTCCGCCTCCAGCACCGGACCCGGCACCCGCGCCCGCTCGGGCCCCCGCCCCGGCAGGGCGGCCGCGTCGACACGCCTCCTGCGCCACGCTGCCCGGACCGTGCGCAACCCCTGGACGGCTCCCGAGGAGCCGACCGCCTTCATCGAGCGCACCAGGTCACGACCGTCCATGCTGTTCACCCTGTCACTGACCGCGCTGCACGCGCGGGTCGTTCAACTTCCGTTCATCCGTGGCCGGAGCACATCTGCGCGACACGGACTGTGTGGAGTCCACCCTGGTGCTGAAGTCGATCACATGGCATCGTCCGTGTCAGCCGCGTCACGCGCACCACCCCAGCTCGTGCGCGGGTGACGCACACGACGCGCCGAGTCCGGGAGCCGCCCCATGTCGACCGTGAACCCCGAGCCGCTGTGGCGGCCAGATCCCGGGCGCATCGCCCGGGCCCAGATCACGAAGTTCCAGACCTGGGCGGCCGACCGGCACGGAGCCCCGTCCCAGGGCGGATATCCGGCCCTGCACCGCTGGTCGGTCGACGAGCTGGAGACGTTCTGGACGGCTGTCACCGAATGGTTCGACGTACGGTTCTCCACGCCCTGCGCGCGCGTGCTCGGCGACCGCTCCATGCCCGGCGCCCGCTGGTTCCCCGGCGCGACGCTGAACTACGCCGAGCACGCCCTGCGCGCGGCCGCCACCCGCCCGGCCGAACCGGCCCTGCTGTACGTCGACGAGACCCACGAGCCGACACCCGTCACCTGGTCCGAGCTGCGCCGCCAGGTCGGCTCTCTGGCCGGCGAGCTCCGGGCCCTCGGCGTCCGCCCCGGGGACCGCGTCAGCGGCTACCTCCCGAACGTCCCGCAGGCCGTGGTGGCCCTTCTCGCCACGGCCGCCGTCGGGGGAGTCTGGACCTCCTGCGCCCCCGACTTCGGAGCCCGCAGCGTCCTCGACCGGTTCCAGCAGGTCGAACCCGTCGTCCTGTTCACCGTCGACGGCTACCGCTACGGCGGCAAGGAGCACGACCGCCGCGACGTCGTCGCCGAACTGCGCTCCGAACTCCCCACCCTGCGCGCGGTGGTCCACATCCCCGTGCTGGGCACGGAGGCGCCCCAGGGCGCCCTGGACTGGGCGGCCCTGACCGCCGCCGACGAGGAACCCGTCTTCGAGCAGGTCCCCTTCGACCATCCCCTGTGGGTGCTCTACTCGTCCGGCACGACCGGACTCCCCAAAGCCATCGTCCAGTCCCAGGGCGGCATTCTGGTCGAGCACCTCAAACAGCTCGGCCTGCACTGCGACCTGGGCCCCGACGACCGCTTCTTCTGGTACACCTCGACCGGCTGGATGATGTGGAACTTCCTCGTGTCCGGCCTCCTGACCGGCACGACGATCGTCCTGTACGACGGCAGCCCTGGCCATCCCGACACCGGCGCCCAGTGGCGCATCGCCGAACGCACGGGCGCCACCCTCTACGGCACCTCCGCCGCCTACGTCATGGCCTGCCGCAAAGCGGAAGTGCACCCCGCGCGGGACTTCGACCTCTCCAAGGTCCAGTGCGTCGCCACCACGGGCTCCCCCCTGCCGCCCGACGGCTTTCGGTGGCTGCACGACGAAGTGCGCGACGACCTCTGGATCGCCTCTGTCAGCGGCGGCACCGACGTGTGCTCCTGCTTCGCCGGTGCCGTGCCGACGCTGCCCGTCCACACCGGCGAACTCCAGGCGCCGGGCCTCGGCACCGACCTGCAGTCCTGGGACCCGGACGGTCGCCCCGTGATCGACGAGGTCGGCGAACTCGTCGTCACCAACCCCATGCCCTCGATGCCGGTCCGCTTCTGGAACGACCCCGACGGCAGCCGCTACCACGACAGCTACTTCGACACCTATCCCGGCGTCTGGCGCCACGGCGACTGGATCACCATCACCTCGCGCGGCTCCGTCGTCATCCACGGCCGCTCCGACTCCACGCTCAACCGCCAGGGCGTGCGCATGGGCTCCGCCGACATCTACGAGGTCGTCGAACGCCTACCCGAGATCAAGGAATCCCTGGTCATCGGCATCGAGCAGCCCGACGGCGGCTACTGGATGCCCCTCTTCGTCCACCTCGCCCCGGGAGCCGCCCTCGACGAGGCCCTCCTCAGCCGCATCAAGCAGTCCATCCGAGAGCAGCTCTCGCCGCGCCACGTCCCGGACGAGGTGATCGAGGTCCCGGGTGTGCCGCACACCCTCACCGGCAAACGCATCGAGGTCCCGGTCAAGCGCCTCCTGCAGGGCACCCCCTTGGAGAAGGCCGTCAACCCCGGCTCCATCGACAACCTCGACCTGCTCCACTTCTACGAGGACCTCGCCCGCAAGCGGTCCTGAACCCGACCGGTGCGGCGCCCGCCCGACGCGGCCACCGCACCGGCCGGATCACCCCGCACGGCCACCCTCCCCGCGAGACCCCCGCCCTTCGCACAGCGCCCCGACCTGCACCTTCGGCTCGGGAAGCGTCCGGTGTCGCCCCGGCGCAAAGGTCACTGTCAGTGCCCTCGGTTACTGTGAGTGAGCATTGATCGACCATGCACACCGGGGGAGAACATGGCATACACCGACCACCAGGCCATGCGGCGCGTCCTGCGCCGTGAGATCGCCGGCACCATCGGCCTGCTCACCGACGAACACGACTTCCGGGCCATGCGGCACTACCGCACCTTCACCTTCGACGATCACGTCACTTATCTCCAGCAGGTGGAGGACCTGCTGAAGACACGCGCACTGCAGGGCGCCCACACCACCGTGGCCCTCTTCGACCCCCAGGAATACGCCGAGTACTGCGCCGACAGGGGACTCGACCCCGACATCCCCGCCCACCGCACCCGCTTCACCGCGGAACTCGCGACCACCGGTCCCACCATCCCCTACGAGGGACAGCCCCTCGCCGACCTCGTCCCGGCGCTCGTCGACGAAGCCGTCCGCCGGGCGACCTGGGAGTACGCGGCCACCCTGCTGGCCCGCCTCGGAGCCTGCGCCACCTGCGGCGAGGACATCGGCCGCGCTGCATTCACCCGGGCGTCGGCCCTCGTCGCCCGCATCCTCGACACCGCCCCACCCGGCGACCGACACCTCGTCTGCAGCGTCACGGCATCGCCCGAAACGCTCGTGGCCGTCCTCCACGCGGACGAAGAAGCGGGCGGCCCCACACGGTTCGACGAGGCCGAAGCACTCGAGTTCACCACCGTCCTCGCCCTCGGCCTCGCCACCCAGGGCCCGGGCGGCCTGGTCATGCGGACCACCGCCCCCGGAGCCTCCGACCAGATCTACGGATGGCGCGTGCGCGGGGACGGGCTCGAACCGCTGACCGCCGGGGAGGTCTTCGACGCCTACTGCACCGACGTCGAGTCGGGCGAACTCATCTCACCCGAGTCCGGCGTGGACTACTGCTTCCCACCGGCCCTCGGCACGGAAGGCCCCACACCGGGCCACCACCACTGACGACGGGCCTCACACGACAGGGGCGCTCCACCCGAAGGCGGAGCGCCCCTGCTCACCCGACAGACCCTTGACCCGAGCCGGCCGCTCGCCCGCTACTCGCCGGACAGCACGCCCTGCGCCGCCTGCCGGGCCTCCTCGGCGCTGTCCGCCGCTCGCGCGGCCGCCGCGGCACGCTCGCACTGCGCCATCGTGTACTTCGCCAGCGCGGCCCGCACATAGGGAATCGACGCCGACCCCATGGAGAGGGAGGTGACCCCCAGACCCGTCAGCACACACGCCAGCAACGGATCAGCCGCGGCCTCACCGCAGACACCGCAGCTCTTGCCCTCGGCCCTGGCCGCGTCGGCGGACAGCGCGACGAGGTCGAGCAGCGCCGGCTGCCACGGGTCCTGCAGACGCGACACCGCGCCCACCTGCCGGTCGGCGGCGAAGGTGTACTGAGCGAGGTCGTTCGTGCCCAGCGACAGGAACTCCACCTCCTGCAGAATCGAGCGAGCGCGCAGCGCGGCCGACGGAATCTCGACCATCGCGCCGAACTTCGCGCGGAGCCCCGCCTCCCGGCAGGCGTCCGCGAACGCCTTCGCGTCTGCGCGGTCCGCGACCATCGGAGCCATCACCTCGAGGTAGACCGGCAGCCCGTCGGCGGCCTTCGCCAGCGCCGTCAGCTGGGTCCGCAGGACGTCCGGGTGGTCCAGGAGCGTCCGCAGCCCGCGCACGCCCAGCGCCGGGTTGGGCTCGTCGGCCGGAGTCAGGAAGTCCAGCGGCTTGTCCGCACCGGCGTCCAGCACCCGCACGACGACGCGACCCTCGGGAAAGGCCTCCAGCACCTGACGGTAGGCCTCGACCTGCTTCTCCTCCGTCGGCGCGTTCTTGCTGTCGTCGAGGAAGAGGAACTCGGTGCGGAAGAGCCCCACGCCCTCCGCGCCGGCCTCGACGGCGGCCGAGACGTCCGCCGGCCCGCCGACGTTCGCCAGCAGCGGCACCCTGTGCCCGTCGGCGGTGGCGCCCGGCCCGGTCGAAGCGGCCAGTGCGGCCCTGCGCGCGGCGGCGGCCGACTCGAGCTCCGCCTTCTTCTCCTGGCTCGGGTTCACGAAGATCTCGCCGGTGCTGCCGTCGACCGCGATCATCGTGCCCTCGGCCAGTTCACCTGCGCCCGGCAGGGCCACGACAGCCGGCACTCCCAGAGCGCGGGCGAGGATCGCGCTGTGACTCGTCGGGCCGCCCTCCTCGGTCACGAAGCCGAGCACCAGGGTCGGGTCCAGGAGCGCCGTGTCGGCGGGCGCCAGGTCCCTCGCGACCAATACATACGGCTCGTCGCTGTCCGGCACCCCCGGCATGGGGACGCCCAGCAGCCGGGCGACGATACGATTCCGCACGTCATCCAGGTCGGCCACACGCCCGGCGAGATACTCCCCGGCCCCCGCGAGCAGTTCGCGGTAGGCGGCGAAAGCGTCGTACACACCGCGCTCGGCGGTACTGCCGACGGCGATACGCCGATCCACGTCGACCATCAGCTCGGGGTCCTGAGCCATCATGGCCTGGGCCTCGAGCACCGCCTGGGCTTCGCCTCCGGCCAGATTGCCCCGCGCCGTCAGGTCGGCTGCGACAGCTTCCACGGCCTTGCGGGCGCGCCCCTGTTCGCGCGCCGCATCCTCCGCGGGTATCTGCTTCGCGGGCGGTTCGAGCACCGCCGTACCCATGTGCCGAACCTCGCCGATCGCCACACCGTGACTCACGCCGACGCCTCGCAGCGTTGTCTCCATCTCACCCGTCTCCGTTAGTGCGGCGGGCCCCGCCGCCGCGGTGGTTGTCCTGCGCGCCTTCGTCATGAGGACGGCGGTGTCACTGCCAGGAAAAGAGAACGTCGCCGGACTTCACGTCGCCGTCCTCGCGGAGTTCGCGGAGTGAGTCGGCGGACGCTTCGAGCGCGACGACCGGGCAGACCGGCGACTTGCCGGCCTTCTCCACCGCGTCCGGGTTCCAGCGCACGATGCTCTGCCCGCGCGTCACGGTGTCGCCCTTGTTCACGAGGACCTCGAAGCCCTCGCCGTTGAGCTGCACGGTGTCGATGCCGAGATGGGTGAGCACGCCGTGCCCCTCGGAGTCGACGACGACGAACGCGTGAGGGTGGAGGGAGACGATGACTCCGTCCACGGGGGCGACGGCCTCGGAAGGCTCACGCACGGGGTCGATCGCCGTTCCGGGGCCGACCATGGCCCCCGAGAAGACCGGATCCGGCACAGCGGCCAGTCCGATGGCGCGACCTGCAAGAGGGGACATCACGGTGGTCATGGGGAGCCTCCCAGGGGTGGAGATGTACATGGGCCGTCACTGCCTGTCCACGAAGGCGCACTCTGCAGCAGGGTATGTCATATGAAGTACCTGTTCCGCACGAGAGATCCCGATCCGTGGTCTAGACCACTAGCCTAGTCGATTTGCAGCGTCTCTGGGGCCGCGTGTACAGTCGTACTCCTGCCTGAGGGGGAGCGAGGCGATCAAGCGCGCTTCCCGAGCAGCATCCAACTTGTCAGATCCCATCTCTGGATCTCCTTTCGCATGCCTGCGAAAGAGTGGTCAGAGGGCCGGAAAAACCCTGATAGAGTCGGAAACGCAAGACTGAAGGGAAACTGCCCGGAGGAAAGCCCGAGAGGGTGAGTACGAAGGAAGCGTCCGTTCCTTGAGAACTCAACAGCGTGCCAAAAATCAACGCCAG